>JBJOQV010000380.1:0-5866 GCA_046049785.1 Pseudomonadota bacterium | reverse complement strand
CGCTGTTCTCGCGCTTTCAGATCGAACATCAGATTGAAACCGCTTACTCACGCACCGTGCCCTTGCCCTCCGGCGGCTCGATTGTGATCGACCATACCGAAGCGCTGGTGGCGGTGGACGTGAACTCCGCACGCGCCACCAAAGGCAGCGATATCGAGCAAACCGCAACCCGCACCAACATTGAAGCGGCGGAAGAAGTGGCGCGCCAACTGCGCCTGCGCGATCTGGGCGGCCTGATCGTGATCGACTTCATCGATATGGAAGAAGGCAAGAACCAAAAGGCGGTCGAGCAAACCTTGCGCGACTCGTTGCATTCTGACCGCGCACGTGTGCAAATGGGCAAGATCAGCCGTTTTGGACTGATGGAGCTCTCGCGCCAGCGGCTGCGCCCTGCACTAAATGAAGGCAGTCACACCACCTGCCCGCGCTGCAACGGCACTGGTGTGATCCGCGATACCGAGTCTTCTGCGCTGCATATCCTGCGCATCATTCAAGAAGAAGCGATGAAGGACAACACCGCCGCCGTGTACGCGCAGGTGCCCGTGGACGTGGCCACTTTCCTGCTCAATGAGAAGCGGGTGGACATCGCCAAGCTTGAGGCGCGCATGAAAGTCAATGTGCTGCTGGTGCCCAATAAGCACATTGAAACACCGCACTACACGCTGGAACGCCTGCGACACGATGATCCGCGCCTGGAAGACATGGGTGCCAGCTACACGTTGCCCGATGCGCCAGTGCAGGAAGATGTGTTGTTCGGCCAGAAAGACAAAGACGAGAAGCCGCGCCAGATTGCCATGGTGAAAGGCATTACGCCGGATCAGCCCGCGCCGATTCGGCCGCCTGCTGCTGAGCCCGTTGCGGCACCTGCGTCCGCCGCGCCGTCGCAGCGCACATACACGCCCGCGACTGAAAAGCCCGGATTTTTCTCCCGCTTGTTTGGCTTTTTCCGTAACGACGAAAAGCCGGCGCAAGCACCTACCATAGCCACCGTTAGCCAAAGTACTGGAGCTGCAAGCACTTCACAAGCTGAGCGGCCTGCGCGCGAAGGGCGTGACGGCGGCCGTGGCCGGCGTGGCGGCCGTGACCGGGGCGATCGCGGCCAAGAGCAGCGCGGCAACCGCCGCGACGGTGAACGAAAATCCGAGGCACGTGGCGAACGCAAAGATCAACGCGGCACAGGTGATGTAAACCGCTCCGCTGTTGTCATGCCATCAGAAGGCGCCTCGGCACCTGAGGCACCAGATCGCTCCGGCGATCAACGTCAAGGCCGTCAACGCGGTGGCCGTCCAGAGCGCGGTGACCGTAATGCACAGCGCGCTGCGGTTGCAGGCGCAGCGCCGGACGAATTGGCAGCACTCGCACCCGCCATGAACGGCGCGTCACCTCAAGAGCAATTGCCTGAGCGGCCGGATGCTGAATCGCAGGACTCATCTACAGACCCGGCGCGCAAGAGCCGCCGCCGCCGTGGCCGCCGTCGTGGTGACAAGCGCGAAGAAGGCGCCGGCATTGACACGCAAGGGCTGCAGGCAGCATCGGCGATTGATACTGCCGCAGCGTTTCAAGCGGTGGACTCATCCGGCACCATACCCACCACCCAAACCGTCACGCCTTACGTAGCAACAGCGTTTGCAGATACGATTCCGGTTCGCGTTGAATCGCCCACCCCCGCCCCTGCCGCACCGGCGCCTGTGCTTGTGGCGGAACCCGCCCAGATCATCGCGCCCATGCCCACCGCGCCCACCTTCCGCGCGCCACCAGTGCGGATCGATGTCAAGCCGGTGCCTCTTGATACCTCAACGCTGGAGATCGTCGTACAAAGTGCCGGGCTCAACTGGGTGCATACCGACCAGGAGCGTCATGCGAAGGTACAAGCCTTCATCCAGACTGTGCCGCGCGCGCCGCGTGTACCACGCGAGCGCAAACCACTCCCGCCGGTGAGCGCGGAGGCACTAGTCCAAGTAGAAACTCGAAAATGATTGGATATCTGATATGAAAAAGGCCGCCAATTTGGCGGCCTTTTTACTGGCGCTGCGCCGTATGGCTGCGCAGTGACGACCCTACTTTTTTGCGGCCGGCGCAGCCGCCGGCGCCGCGGCGACGGGCGCTGGCGCGGGCGGCCACACAAATGCGCCGGGGTCAGCGCAGGCGGGCGTTTGCGTCGGAGCAACTTCCTTGCCCTTTGCCTTCATGTCGCGCGCATACTGTGCTGCTACTTTGTCTTGCGATAGGCACAACTTGTAATCAGCCACTTTGTTGCCGTGCGCTGCTTTGGCTCTTGCCTCATCCGCTTTGGCTTTAGCATCATCGCTGAGCGGCGGCAGCTTGGCCGCCGCAGAGAAACCGGCTAGCAGAAAAACGATCAAACCGCTAACTACATTCAAACGCTTCATCATCACTCTCCAGACGCAGCAGCAACCCGCGCTGCTGCTATACCTTGTTCAATCTCCGTACGACCACTCGGGCTTCTGACAGCGTCAATCTTGCCGGCTTTGACGTCGTTGTACCAATACTCATGATGTTCACGTGCCCAGGTCTCATCCACATAACCGTAACGCATCGCTCGAAATGCACCTTGCATGCCAATCGTGCCCATATAGATATGCCCAAGCGCAAGGCACATGAAAATGAGCGAACCAACCACATGAACACCGTGGTAGAACTGCATGGTGCTGCGGCTTTGCAAGAAGTTGGGGAAGTCAAGCACCAGCCCGCTCACGCCGACGACGCCGCCCAACACCAGCGCACCAAGCCAGAACCAGACTTTTTCACCAGCATTAAAGCGATCACTGGGCACATGCTCGCCGCTAATTAAGCCGCCTGCCTTGCGGATCCACAACCAGTCTTTGGGAGACGGAAAATTGTCACGCAAGAACGTGAAGAAAATAAACAGCAACCCAACGATGAAAATCGGGCCGACGAAGTTGTGCATCAACTTCAGTATCTGGGTAAGCGCCGAAAACAGCGAGTAACCAATCACCGGTAGCAGAACGTGCTTACCGAACAAAAGCACGAGGCCAGACAATGCAAGAATCGTGAACGATATCGCCACCGTCCAGTGAACCATGCGTTCCCAACCCGTAAAGCGTTCAATTACCTTACCGGTTGGCGCTCCGTGCAGCTTGATCGTGCCCTTGCGCCAGTAGAACAGTGCCGCAGCCAACAACGCGAGCAAAAACGCTGTCCCGCCCCATTGCTTCACCGGGCCGTTACGAAACTGACGCCACGCTTCGCCAGCAGTAGTTGCAGTTTGCTGCGTCACAAACTTGGCTGGCGGCTGTATCAATACGCCTGCATCAACGCCGCGGTCCGTGGTGTACTGCGGTGTCCCAGCTTGCACCTCACGCCACACCGGCGCGTTATTTCCAGGCTGCGTCTGCTGGCGCTGTACCTGGCTTTCTTTGGGTACTTCAAAAATATTGGCTGACTGCGGGCCACCTTGGGCACCGGCAACACCGCATGTGGCAAGCGCAGCCAAAAACACAATACAACGTCCAAACCTGTGCATACTGCTCCTCCGACCAAACCGCAAACGCAAGAGTGCCAAATCAGCGCTCTTGTAGCTATTCCCGCCTTATTGCGTCTTTGCGTATTCGTTTTGCGCTTGATTGCGCGCTTTGATCGCGTTCTCCCACGCCGTTTTATCGCCTTTGGTCAATTTCGCGTCAGTGAAAGCAGTTTTCTCACTTTCCCAGGGCCGCGTGTCCGGTTTGCCGGCATACTTGCCATTCTTGTTGGTTTCTGCGGCCATCTCATTCTTGAGATCATTCTTAGAACAACCAACCAAAGCCAAACCCAAAAGCATCGCAAGTGCGATTGAACCTGATCGACTCATAACGTCTCCTTAGCTCTTTTGCGCCGGCGCAGCTTGTGGTTTTGCTGGTTGGCCATATGCCGTACCCCAACCCCATACGTCTGCACCCTTGCCGCGCTTGAGCACGCGGTTGCGGTAGATGTCGGCAATCACGTCGCCATCGCCACCAAGCAAGGCTTTGGTCGAGCACATTTCCGCGCAGGCCGGCAACTTGCCCTCAGCCAAGCGATTTCTTCCATACTTGGTGAACTCGCTCGCTGCGCCATCTTTCTCAGGGCCGCCAGCACAGAAGGTGCATTTGTCCATTTTGCCGCGCATACCAAACGCGCCTGCCTGGGGAAACTGCGGCGCACCAAAGGGGCATGCATAGAAGCAGTAACCGCAGCCGATGCACAGATCTTTATCGTGCAGCACCACACCTTCTTCGGTGCGATAGAAGCAGTCAACTGGGCATACAGCCATGCATGGCGCGTCAGAGCAGTGCATGCATGCGACCGAGATCGACCGCTCGCCTGGCACGCCATCGTTGATCGTGACCACGCGGCGGCGGTTCACACCCCAAGGCACCTCATGCTCTTGCTTGCATGCCGTCACGCAACCATTGCATTCGATGCAGCGTTCCGCATCACAGAGAAATTTCATTCTTGCCATGTCAATTCTCCTCGTCAGGCCGCGTTAAGCGATCTTCTCAATTTGGCACACGGTTGTCTTGGTCTCTTGCATCATCGTGACGGAGTCGTAGCCATATGTCGTCGCAGTGTTCACAGCTTCCGCACGCACAATCGGCGCGGAACCGTCCGGGTAGTAGGCCTTCATGTCTTTGCCTTGCCACCAGCCGGAGAAATGGAAGGGTATGAACGCGTGATCGGCCGCCACACGATTTGTCACCATGGCTTTGACCTTTATACGCGCCCCGGTTGGAGAAACCACCCAGACATACTCGCCATCTTTGATACTGCGATCATTGGCTGCCTTGGGATTGATCTCCACAAAGTTTTCCTGCTGCAGTTCGGCCAGCCATGGATTGGAGCGTGTTTCCTCGCCGCCGCCTTCGTACTCCACCAAGCGCCCCGAGGTCAGCACAATCGGAAATTTCTCATGTACTTTGTCGGCGATATTCTTTTGCTGAACCGTTTTGTACAGCGTGGGCAAGCGCCAGAACGCCTTGCGGTCATCATGGGTTGGATATTTAGCGACCAGATCGGCACGCGTGCTGTAGAGGGCTTCACGATGCTGCGGAATCCCGTCAGGGAAGTTCCACACGATCGCACGCGCCTTCGCATTGCCAAAGGGATGGCAGCCGTGGTTTTTCATCGTTACGCGGATAATGCCGCCGGACAGATCGGTCTTCCAGTTTTTGCCTTCCGCCGCTTTTTTCTCAGCCTCCGTCAGCTCATCCCACCAGCCCAGCTTCTTGAGCAGCACATGGTCAAACTCAGGATAGCCGGTGGTAATGTCTGCACCCTTGGAGTGCGAGCCGTCTTCCGCCAGCAGATTGACGCCGTCACGTTCCACACCAAAATTGGCGCGGAAATTGCCGCCGCCTTCCATGACATGCTTGGACGTGTCATACAAATTGGGCGAGCCAGGATGCTTGAGTTCCGGCGTGCCCCAACACGGCCACGGCAGACCAAAGTATTCACCATCGCATGGGCCACCATTGGCCTTGAGCGTTTTGACGTCAAAGGTACCCATGTGCTTCATGTGCAGCTTCAGCCGCTCTGGCGACTGGCCGGAGTAGCCAATCGTGAACGTGCCGCGATTGATCTCGCGCAGGATCGACTCCACTTCCGGCTCTTCCATTTTGTTGGCGTCCGGCTTGACGATCTTGTAGTTCTTGGCAAGCTCGGCTGCAAAACCCAGCTTCTTGGCCAGCGCCAGCATGATGGCATGGTCGGTCTGCGAGTCATACAGAGGGCTGATCACGCGCTCGCGCCACTGGATCGAGCGGTTGGAGGCAGTGCAGGAACCCGATGTTTCAAACTGCGTCGAGGCCGGCAGCAGATACACCGCGCGGTTGGCATTGACCTCACCCACGTACTTTGCGTCGCCCGG
>JBJOQV010000379.1:0-3052 GCA_046049785.1 Pseudomonadota bacterium | reverse complement strand
CACGCCCAGGCGCTGCAGCGCGATCAATACTTCTTTGCCCAGCTCACCCGCGCCCAGCAGCATGACTTTGGTGGCGGAAGGTGAGAGCGGCGTGCCTAACGTAACCATGTCATCAAACCTTATGTGCCATCGCTTCACCCATGCGCACTGCGCGCGCAGGCGCCCAGTCAGCATTGAAGCGCAGCGTGTGATTAAACGTATTCTGGGGCCACAGCATCACCACCGTGGAACCAAGCAGAAAGCGGCCCATCTCTTCGCCTTGCTTGAGGGAAATTTTTTGGCTGCCGTAGCGCTTATCCACGATCTTGCCCGGCCGCGGCGGGTTGACCACGCCGTGCCACACCGTGGCCATGCTGCCCACAATCGTGGCGCCCACCAGCACATTCACAAACGGGCCGTACTCGGTGTCAAACACGCAGACCACGCGTTCATTGCGGGCAAACAGGCCAGGCACGCCTTGCGCCGTGGCGGGGTTGACGGAGAACAGCGCGCCGGGTACATAAATCATGCGCGCCAGTTGCCCGGCGCAGGGCATGTGGATGCGGTGATAGTCCTTGGGGCTTAGATACAGCGTGGCAAAGTGGCCGTTTTCAAACTGCTTGGCAAGCTGTGCATCGCCGCCCACCAGCGCGGTGGTGCTGTAGCTGTGGCCTTTGGCCTGAAAAATCTGGTCTTGCTCGATGTTGCCAAACTGGCTGATGGCGCCATCTACCGGGCAGACAAAATCCGCTTTGGCGAGTGGCCGCGCACCGTCGCGCAAAGGCCGCGTGAAAAAATCGTTGAAGCTGGCGTAGCTGGCGATGTTTGGGTTGGCGGCCTCGGCCATGTTCACGCCGTAGCGCGCGACAAATCGCGTAATCGCTGCGTGGGTCAGGCCGCCGCCTTGCATTGCGGCCAGTTTGCCGGCGGCCACAGTCATCAACTGCTTGGGCAGCACATATTGAAGCGCAACGAATAAAGAAGGCATGGAACACCGGTGCGTGGAGATATCGAATTCTAAGGGTTAGAGGGGGTATGAGTAGACAAACTGCATGCATTCAACAGGTGTTTACGCAATATCCATGCGCTTTCTGAAGCATTTTTGCTCGAAAATGCCCATGGATATTGCGTGTATGCTTTCTGAATGACACCTTCTTCTGCTGACTTCATTGTGATTGGCGCAGGCATCGCGGGTGCAAGCGCGGCGTATGAACTTGCGCAGCATGGCAAGGTGATCGTGCTGGAGGCCGAGGCGCAGCCCGGCTATCACACCACCGGCCGGTCTGCGGCGCTGTATTCAGAAACCTATGGCAATGCAGCCATGCGCGCCATTACCACTGCAAGCAAGGATTTTTATCTGCATCCGCCCGCGGGTTTTGCAGATCATGCGCTGCTCACGCCACGCGGCGCGCTGCTGGTGGCGCGGGCAGATCAGCTTGCTGCGCTGCAGGCCACTTACCAGGCCGCCAGCGTCTTGGTGGCCAATCTGCAAATACTCAGCGGCGATCAGGTGCGCGCGCGCGTGCCGGTATTTGCGCAGCATCAGGTAGCCGCCGCAATGCTTGAACCCGACGCGATGGACATTGATGTGCATGCGCTACACCACGGCTATCTGCGCGGCTTGAAGCAGCGCGGCGGGCAACTGTTGTGCAGCGCGCGGGTTGATGCACTCACGCATGATGGCCGCGAATGGCACGTGGCGAGCAGCGCAGGCGAATTTGCCGCGCCGGTTGTGATCAATGCCGCCGGCGCGTGGGCCGATGAAGTGGGCGCGCTTGCCGGTGCAACGCGCATTGGTCTTACGCCCAAGCGCCGCACCGCCATTACCTTTGATGCCCCCGCCGGCACTGCCTCGCACGACTGGCCGGCGGTCTGCGATGTGGATGAGCACTGGTACTTCAAGGCCGAGGCCGGCCGTTTGCTGGCCTCCCCCGCCGATGAAACGCCCACGCCGCCCTGCGATGCGCAGCCCGACGAGCTTGATGTGGCTGTGCTCGTAGACCGCATCACCAGTTTGACCCTGCTCGCGATTCCAAAGATCCACAGCAAATGGGCGGGGCTGCGCTCTTTTGTGGCAGATAAAACCGTGGTGGCCGGGTTTGACCCGCGGGCCAAGGGGTTTTTCTGGCTGGCCGGGCAGGGCGGCTATGGCATTCAGACCGCGCCGGCGATGGGCCGGATTGCGGCTGCACTCGCGCGCGGTGAAAAAATGCCTGCAGATGTGCAGGCATTGGGCGTTACGGCGGGCGATCTCGCGCCCGGAAGAAGCAGTTTGATTTAGGCCGCGTTAACGATATCGCGCAGCTTCACCGGGCCGACGCGCCGCTCAATTTCGGCCTTGACGGTTTTGCCCCAACCCATCACGAACAAACCTTCGGCCAGCAAAAACAGCGGGCCTTGCAGCAGGCCCATAATGTCATCCACAAACGCGGGCTTCTTGCCTTCGTAGTAGTGGCCGATGAACTGCACAACCCAGCCGATCACAAACAGGCCAAGACCGGTGCCCAGCCAAGTGAGCGTGGTGGATGCCGCAATGCCCAGCCCGAGCCAGCAAAACAGCGCCAGAATCACGCCCAGAACTAGGCCCAAGCCAATATGCAGGCGCATATAAAACAGCGTGGTCAGCGCCGCCACCAACATGGCGGGCGTGGCTGTCCATTCACCAATGGCAAACTGCGGGCGCGACAGCAGCGTGGTCACCGCAAACACTATTGGCGGAATACCAAACACATGCGTCGTGATGTTGCGCGGATCGCGGTGGTAGGCGGCATAACTTGCCAGGTGGTCGGTGAGGTTACGCATGGCAATAGTCTCGACGGTTTTGTTCAATCATTGCCTTGAATTCTATGCCTTCAGGCAAATGATGCAACCTTGCATTTAGCTTTTGTTGTGGCAGCAGCCACTTGCCCGGCGTAGGGCCGCACCAGGATTGACTAAAACGCACTGGCACCGCAGCACACAAATACGGGGCGTGGTGCAATAGCAAAAAAAGCCGCGCAAACCAAACGCCGGGCCCTGCCCTGAGATCACGCTTATCTACCTCTACATTGTCCAGCCCACCCAATTCTGAGCC
>JBJOQV010000378.1:0-6086 GCA_046049785.1 Pseudomonadota bacterium | reverse complement strand
CGCAGGTCAGACATCGTGCGGCCCGGATTACCGCCTGAAAATGTCGCGCTGACGCTGAGCGACCCCGATGGGGCGTAGGCCAAAAAGCCACCCCCGCCGCCGCCGCCGGGGCCATGTCTGTTAGCCAATCCGGTAGAGCCACCCAGCCATGCATTGCCACCATCGCCACCGCTCAAATCGGCAACGGCAGAGCCGCCTACTGAGGAATACAGCACTACAGACCCCGCACCACCACCGCCGCCGCCTGCGTCGTTGGTGACGTTGTAACCGTGCGCTCCCCGTACATCAATGACACCGGCGCCTGCAAAGTTGCGGGCTCGCAAGATGACAATACCGCCGCCCGCACCGCCGGAAGAACATAGCCCCGCACCAGCCGTACATGCGATGCCTAAATTGTCTGCCGGGTACGAAGCGCCGTCGGCGGTACCGTCGTTAGTGCCGCCCGCCCCACCGCCGCCGCCCATGAACACGCGGCTGAACGCAAGAGTGCCGGCATAACCGGCGCCGCCACGCCCGCCCGTATCCTTAAGCGGGCTGTTCCATGGCCGGCCGCCGCGACCGCCGGGACCATAGTTGCCGCCACCGCCGCCGCCCGCGTTTTCATTGTTGGCCGCGCCGGGGTCGCGCCCGTCTGTGCCGCCACCGCCGGCATTACCAGGTGCGCCGCGCGCATATGACCCGCCGGGGTAGCCGTCCGCCGCAGCCGTATCAGTCAACGCCAGATTTGCAGCTGAAGCCGCGTTGGTACCACCAAAACTCCAGTTTCCTGTTTTGTTGGCCACATAGCGGGGCGTGCCCACAATACCCTCACCCTTGGAGCCGTGGTAGTTGCTGGTCGAGTTCGTTGCGTAGTCCGTGCTTGCACTGCCGCTACCGGTCAATTGGCGCCCTGCCCCCCCGCGAAAGCCTTTGCCGGCAACAAACACCGCACGTCCAGCGACGCCATCTGGCGTGCCGCTGCCGAGCGTCAGCGTATCGCGCACATCAACGACCACCACGCCGCCGGTCAGGCCGTTCCAAGCTGGCGCTGTCACCCCGCTCAAAGTTGCTGCGGTGTATTGCGGTACGCGGACAACTTGGTAGCGACGCTGACCCTGAGTCCCTGTGGAATTGGCCTGAAAATAGCTGTTGCTCAGGGCTGGTGCAAAGTTGACCGTTGCACCGGCCACTGATGAGACCGTAACAAACTCGTGCAGACCCGCGCTGCCCACCGAGGTGGAGCCGGCACCGCTACCCGATCCATTGCCATAAGAACTGCTGTTGGCGCTGTTGATCGTGCCATCCTGCATCTGAATGATGAGGAGCAGGTCGCCAGCGGTTGGCGGCGTGGTCAATCCCGGCGCGGGACCAACTGCACCGAGTGCGAGCGAAGTTGAACCCGCCGACAGGTTGCCGCTGCCTTGGAAATACGAGTTAACAACACCGCCCCCGCTAAACGTGGCGTCTTTGCCGGGCGCTGCACACACCTGCGCCCATGCGGATTGATTAAGCAGCAGCGCTGCGCATGCAAATAGAAATGCTTGGACGGCCAGGCGCCCTACCCGCGCGGGATTCATCGCAACCCAGCTTGCCGGCTTATTCATGCGACTGTGCCACCCTAATTGCATGAACTATCTGTCCCCTTACGGTCTCAATCCCGGCCAGTCTCTCGTCTGGTGCCTGTTTCTATCTGTTCGCTCACCGCGGACAACCTGATATTTCACTAAAACTATGGTGAAAGGATGTCAACTGACAATTTTGCCAGTTAGCGGTTGCTAAATGGAACGTCTAATGCTCCGAATACAACGACTTTCAGTGTAGTTTTCAGCGACATTGCTGCCGTTCCTGCCCTTGTCAAACATTGTCAACCCGAGACAGTCGGCAGAATTACGCAGACGGTTTGCGTGTTTATGATGCGCATAAGCAACAGTTTTGTTTTTCTAGAGCAAAGCGCGATCTTTGCATGCGCAAAAAAGCCCGCTTGATGCGGGCTTTGTTTGTGGTGCCGGGAGCCGGAATCGAACCGGCACTCCATCGCTGGAACGGGATTTTGAGTCCCGCGCGTCTACCTATTTCGCCATCCCGGCAGGAAAGAGCAAGATGCGCATTATGGCGGTTTCTGCGTGCTTGGAGCAAATCGCCGGGGCAGCTCGCGGGCCGGCGGGCGGCTAACATCCCGCCCCATGCATTTATCTGACTTTGATTACGCGCTGCCGCCCGAACTGATTGCGCAGCATCCGCCCGCGCAGCGCACGCAAAGCCGGCTGCTGCATGTGGCGCAAAATGCGCTGGCCGATCTGCAATTTCCGGCCGTGCTTGAGCTGCTTTCCGCAGGCGACGTGCTAGTGGTGAACAACACGCGTGTGATCAAGGCGCGGCTGTTTGGCCGCAAGGATTCCGGCGGCCAGGTGGAAGTGATGCTGGACCGCATTCTGGGCACCCACGAAGCGCTGGCGATGGTGCGCGCAAGCAAAACACCCAAACCCGGCAGCGCGATTCACATCGGCGAAGACATCATCACCATGCTGGGCCGGGTGGACGACCAGTTTCACCTGCGTTTTTCGCGCCCGGTGTTTGAGGTGCTGGATACGCACGGCCATGTGCCGCTGCCGCCGTACATCACTCATGCAGACGATGAAGAAGATCAAATCCGCTATCAAACCGTGTATGCACAAACACCCGGCGCGGTAGCGGCGCCCACGGCTGGCCTGCATTTTGACGAAACGCTGCTCGCCGCAGTGCGAGCTAAGGGCGTGAAGCTTGCACATGTCACGCTGCATGTGGGCGCAGGAACGTTTGCACCGGTGCGGGTGGAGAACATCGCGCAGCACAAAATGCACAGCGAATGGTTTGAGGTGCCGCAAGCAACGGTTGATGCCATTACGACTGCAAAAGCAGCGGGCAAGCGCTGCGTGGCGGTGGGCACGACATCCATGCGTTCGCTGGAATCTGCCGCGCGTGGCGGCGTGCTCAAGCCCGCCAGCGGCGACACCGACATCTTCATCACGCCGGGCTTTCAGTTCCAGGTGGTGGACGCACTGATCACCAATTTTCATCTGCCCAAGAGTACGCTGATGATGCTGGTGAGCGCGTTTGCCGGCGTTGAGCGTATCAAGTCTGCCTACGCGCACGCGGTCGCGCAGCGCTACCGGTTCTTCAGCTATGGCGACGCGATGTGGCTGGACAAAAAATAATGAAACATGCCGCTTTACGCATGATTGGCGGAATAAATGCTTGAATTTTCATGTATTTCCCAGGATGGGCTTGCGAGACGGGGCAGTTTGCGCCTGAACCATGGCGTCGTGCAGACCCCCGTGTTCATGCCGGTAGGCACCTACGGTGCGGTGAAAGCCATGAGCCCGCGCGAACTCATCGAGATCGGCGCGGACATTATTTTGGGCAACACGTTTCACCTTTGGCTGCGGCCAGGGCTAGAAGTGATCGCGGCGCACAAAGGCTTGCACGGCTTTAATGGCTGGAACAAACCGATCCTCACGGATTCCGGCGGTTTTCAAGTGTTTTCGCTCGGCGCGCTGCGCAAAATTACTGAAGAAGGCGTGAAGTTTTCGTCGCCCATCAACGGCGACAAACTGTTTATGGGGCCGGAAGAATCGATGCAGATTCAGAAGGTGCTCAATAGCGACATCGTCATGCAATTTGATGAATGCACGCCCTATGAAATTGACGGCCGCCCCGCCACGCACAAAGAAGCGGCGGACTCCATGCGCATGAGCCTGCGCTGGGGGCAGCGCAGCAGCGATGAATTCAAACGTCAGGAAAATCCCAACGCCCTGTTTGGCATCGTGCAAGGCGGCATGTTTGAAGATTTGCGTGAAGAAAGCCTGGCCGGCATCAGCGCGCAAGGCTTTCACGGCATCGCCATCGGCGGCCTGTCGGTGGGCGAGCCGAAGGAAGAAATGCTGCGCGTGCTGAACCACATCGGCCCCAAACTACCGGCAGACAAGCCGCATTACCTGATGGGTGTGGGCACGCCGGAAGATCTGGTGGCCGGCGTGGCGGCCGGCATTGACATGTTTGATTGCGTCATGCCCACCCGCAACGCCCGCAACGGCATGCTGTTCACGCGCTATGGCGACATCAAACTCAAGAACAGCCGCTACAAGACTGACACGCGGCCGCTGGATGAAACCTGCGGCTGCTACGCCTGCCAAAATTTCTCACGCGCCTACATTCATCACCTGCAAAAAAGCGATGAGATTCTCGGCGCGCGCCTGGCCACCATCCATAACCTGTACTACTACCAGCAGCTCATGCGCGACATGCGCGCCGCCATTGAAGCCGGCACGTTTGCGCAGTTTCAGGCGCAGTTTGCGCGGGACCGGGCGCGCGGGGTGGACTAAGCGTCTCGCGCTGACATTCAAAGCAATCAAAAGCCCGACTACGCAGTATCCATACAGGTTTTCAGCCATTTGGGGCTTGAACAGCTAATGGATATTGCGCGCCAGTTCCGCAAACACACCTCGAAACAACCGATCCTCGGGTTTTCGTGGCAGGGTTAGAAGCAATGGGTGCTGCCCGCGTCGGGCCTTAAAATTCTGTTGTTCGCAACGGGCCCCTCTGTGGCAACGCAAAGCTGCTTCATGTCGTGGTGAATATTCATACAACCCGACTTTAGAGAGGCCCCTTCCCATGGAAGCGCTTACTGCTTTTTTGAACGCCCAGTTTTTGGGCAAAGACGCTTGGCTCTGGTTAATGTTCATCGGCATCGTTGTGGTGCTGCTGGTGTTCGACCTAGGTGTACTCAATAAGAAAGACCACGAGATTGGCGTGAAAGAGTCGCTCTGGCTCTCCGCCTTTTACATTGCCATCGCACTGATCTTCGGCGGCTGGGTCTGGTGGTACATGGGCTCGCAAAGCGGCATGGAGTACTACACCGGCTTTTTGATCGAGAAGAGCCTGGCGATGGACAACGTGTTTGTCATTGCGCTGATCTTCACCTATTTCGCGGTGCCACGCATCTACCAGCACCGCGTGCTGTTCTGGGGCATCCTAGGCGTGATTATTCTGCGCGCGATCATGATCGGCCTGGGCGCGGCGATTGTCGACCAGTTCAGCTGGGTTCTGTATATCTTCGGCGCGTTCCTGATCCTCACCGGCATCAAAATGCTGTGGATGATCGACAACATGCCGGACATCGCCAACAACCCGCTGCTCAAGTTCATGCGCAAGAACATGCGCGTAACCGACAAGGTTCAGAGCAATGCGTTTTTTGTGAAAAAGCCGCTACAGAACGATCCAAACGGCAAGCCGGTGCTATGGGCAACGCCGCTGTTTTTCGCACTCGTGCTGATTGAGTTTGCAGATGTGATTTTCGCAGTTGATTCAGTGCCCGCGATCTTCGCTATCACCAAAGACCCGTTCATCGTCTACACCAGCAACATCTTTGCGATTCTCGGCCTGCGCGCGCTGTACTTCGCGCTGGCAGCGATTATTCATCGCTTCAAGTATCTGAAGTACGCGCTGTCGGTGGTGTTGATCTTTATCGGCTGCAAGATCTTCTACAACCAGATCTACGGCAAGATGGATGCGTGGATTTCGCTTTCCGTCACCTTTGGCCTGCTGGCCGCCGGCGTGATCTACTCGCTCTACAGAACCAAGGGTGATAAGCCGCGTGCAGCGGTGCTGTCCAGCAAATAAAGCCGTAGTGGAGCGATACCGACGGGCGAGCGTTGCAGCGATTGCACACTAACTGGAGCGCTCGCCTGCATCGCGAGCGCTTGTTTGTATCGCCCGACGTTCTTCAGCGGAGATAGCTAGATGCCTATTCACGCAGTATTCATGCGGACTATGAGGCATTTTTGCCTCAAAACCTGCATGGATACTGCGTGTCTTCTTCGTGTGACCAAGCTACGCCGCGCCTGAAGGCGGGTTTGCCCCGCACAGCAGCGTGAGGCGGGCGTTGGTGCGCCGTCTATACTTAACAGTTACGTGTTTCGCTTTCCAACGGAGAATTTCGTGTTTATTTCTAACGCATATGCGCAAGCCGCGCCGGCCGGCGCTGAATCGTCCCTGCTGGGTTTGTTGCCCATCATTTTGATGTTTGTGGTGCTGTGGTTTTTGATGATCCGCCCGCAAATGAAGCGCCA
>JBJOQV010000377.1:0-2809 GCA_046049785.1 Pseudomonadota bacterium | reverse complement strand
CACGGCCTATCTGCAGCAAGCAAGCGCAGCCTGCGCGCTGCCAGTGATCCGCAAAGATTTCATCATCGACGAATATCAAGTCGCTGAAGCGGGTGCGATGGGCGCAGATGCGATTTTGCTGATCGTGGCCGCGCTTGAACTGAATCAAATGAAAGAGCTTGAAGCCTGCGCGCAAGAGCTGGGCATGGATGTGCTGGTGGAAGCGCATGACCGCGCCGAGCTTGATCGCGCACTGCAACTGGCCACGCCGCTGGTGGGTATCAACAACCGTAATCTGCGCACGTTTGAGGTGTCGCTGCAAACCACGCTGTCGATGCTGCAGGACATTCCGGCAGAAAAAGTGGTGATCACTGAAAGCGGCATTCTCGCGCCAAGCGATGTAGCGCGCATGCGCGCTGCCGGCGTCCACGCGTTTCTGGTGGGCGAGGCATTTATGCGCGCGAGCGATCCCGGTGCCGAGTTGGCGCGGCTGTTCGCGCAAAATCCTCCCTCTCCCGCGCGCGGGAGAGGGCAGGGGTGAGGGCAATCAACGCGCTCGCAGCGCCGCTGGCTGCGCACTTTGATGCCTTGCCCGAGCCATGGCGCGCAATCGTGCAGCCGTTCTTGCAGTCGCCGGCCTATCCAGCCCTGTGCGCCGCAATCGATGCGCGCATTCAGGCCGGCGCCACGGTGCTGCCCGCCACGCCGTTTGCGGCCTTGCACGCAACATCGCCGGAACAAGTGCGCGTCGTCATTCTGGGGCAAGACCCATATCACGGCGTTGAGCACGGCATCGCGCAAGCACACGGCCTGGCGTTCTCCGTGCCGCCGGGTGTCAAACCGCCGCCATCGCTGCGCAATATCTACAAAGAGCTGGCGCGCGAGTTTGGATCAACTCCACCCACTTGCGGTGATTTGACGGCGTGGACCGAGCAAGGAGTGCTGTTGTTAAACGCGGTGCTGACGGTGGAGCAAGACAAACCCGCAAGCCATGCCCGCACCGGCTGGGAGCTGCTGACCGATCAGATCATCGCGCACCTGGGCGCATCATCCACGCCCACGGTATTCATGCTGTGGGGCGCGTTTGCGCAGACAAAAGCGAAGTTGATCGCTCCGCATCACCTGCTACTGCAGGCCAACCATCCGTCA
The DNA here is from genome assembly GCA_046049785.1 of Pseudomonadota bacterium. Lineage (GTDB taxonomy): Bacteria > Pseudomonadota > Gammaproteobacteria > Burkholderiales > Burkholderiaceae_C > JBJOQV01. The sequence continues at coordinate 1,681 of JBJOQV010000377.1, read as the reverse complement.
CCGCTATCCGCGCTGCGGCCACCTGCGCCGTTTATTGGGTGCGGGCATTTTGATAAAGCAAATCAATTTCTGCGTGCGCACGGGCGGCGCGAGATTAATTGGTGAAGAACAAAGAAAAAGGCGCCAGAGGCGCCTTTTTGCAAAGTGGTGTGACCTTACTCAAGGCTGACACTGCCGCGTCCGCCGCCGACCAGCAGCATTTGTGCGGTGTTCAATTCAACAACAGCGGCTGCGCGTGTTGCTTCTTCGATCTTGGTTTCAGCGATCTTGACTTCGACTGCAGCGATGGTAGCGTTCATTTGTAGGGGCTCCGAGATTGTGTAAGTAAGCGAGTTTGTATCGGGCGCGATGAGCAATTACTCAAGGCTAACGGAGCCACGGCCGCCGCCGACCATACAGAGTTCCAGCGCGGTCAGGGTGCGAGCAGTTTCTTTAGCCTCGATCTGCACTGCAGCTTGGGTTTGAACGGTTTCTTGAGTTTGGGTTTCGATAGTTGCTTGCATTGCAATTTCCTCAGAGATGGGTAGTGTGAAGTAAATCTATTTGTATCGAATAAATTACATATCGCTAAAACGTGGTATGAGTATTTCAGTGAAGTTCCCGCGTTGCGATTACCAGTTAAGCAAGATAATGATCGGTCAAGTGTTGGAAAACGAGCCTGCAGATCGAGCCGCCGCAGAGGCCCAGCAAGTGATTGGCGCGATTGCCAATGACATTCAAGCGGGCGCGTGGAGAGAGGATGCGAACGCGACGTCTTATCTGCAAGACGCGCTGAAAAGCCTACGCCGTTTGCCGCGTGAGGCTGCGGCACAGGCGCGTGTGGAATGCCTGCTTGCCGGCGTTGGTTTTTTGTATGTTTCTGGCCGCACCGCATTGGGTCTGGAATGGGTGCACGAAGCCGTGGAGTCCGCTCGAATACTAGGATCTCCGCAGTTTCTTCGCCGCGCACTGTCAAATAGTGGCGTACTCAATGCCGATGCCGGGAATTTTCCTGCTTCCATCGAGGCATACTCTGAAGCGCTCGAGGTCGCAATTGCGCTAAAAGATGCTCGTGCTGAAGCGACAGTTTGGCTTAACCTCGGCCCAGCGCTGATGTACGCCGCGCAGTATGTTGAGTCGATTGAGTGTTCCGAGCGAGCGCTGGCCATTGCGGTACGCGAAGGCTTTGGTCTGCCAATCATCGCGGCAGCGCCGGGCAACATCGCGCTTGCCTCACTGCATCTGGAAGATCTCGCCAAGGGTTTGCGCATGGCCAAGCGCTCAGTTGAAGCAGGCGATGAGCCGCGCAACGATGTTGAGAAGCTGAACCGTGTCTTGCATGAAAGCACTTACACGCGTCTGCTGCTCGAAGTGGACAGTCTGGCCAAAGCCAAAGAGCGCTGCGAGCTGGCAAAAAAATATGCGCAGGAATCGAGTTCTGAACCCGCGCAGCTTGTCGCAGCCATCGCTGAGGGGCTGTATGAAGTCCACGCAGGCTTAAAAGACGTTGGTTTATCTCGGCTGGAGAAGGCGCTGGACCGTGCGCGTGGCATCAAGGCCTCATTGCGTGATGCGCTTGTCGCCATGGTCAAAGGCTACGAAGCCGCCGGCGAGCCCGAGAAAGCCTTGAGTTATCTACGCGAACTCATGCTGCACACCCGCCAGGCCCAGCAAGAGAACGTCCTCTACCACCACCGCCTGC
>JBJOQV010000376.1:0-3477 GCA_046049785.1 Pseudomonadota bacterium | reverse complement strand
CTTCTGGAGCATTTTTGCCTGGAAAAGCGCATGAATGCTGCGTACATCTAATGCTTTGAACTGTCATTCCGAGCACAGCGAGGAGTCTTCTTGGCGCATTAAGATTCCTCGCTTCGCTCGGAATGACGCTGTATCTCTGCACACACTGATGCCTATGAAAATCACTCGCTACCTGTTCGCTGTCTTGCTACTTGCGCTCTGCTTCACCGCACGCGCCGCCGAGTTCGACACCTCGCCGCGCATCGCCGTGATCACCGCGTTCCAGCCAGAACTCACGTTGCTGCTGAACAAAGCGCAAGACAAAAAAACCTACAGCGCCAATGGTGTGCAATTCACCACTGCGCTGCTTGAGGGCAAACCGGTGGTGCTGTTTCTCTCCGGCATCAGCATGACCAACGCTGCGATGAACACGCAGCTAGCGCTTGCGCGGTTCAAGATTACGCATATCGTGTTTTCCGGCATTGCCGGCGGCGTGAATCCGGCGCTGCATGTTGGCGATGTGACTGTGCCCGAGCAGTGGGGCCAGTATCTTGAGGGGCTGTACGCGCGTGAAACCGCACCGGGCAAATACAAAGCACCGGGCTGGATGCAAGATGTCACGCTGCCCAACTTTGGCATGATGCATCCGCGTCCCGTGGGTGTGATGCGTGCGGGCGCGGAAAAGCCCGAGTCCAAATTCTGGTTCCCGGTCGATGCCAAAATGCTGGACGTGGCCAAGACCTTGACCAAGCTGGACTTGACTAAATGCAACGCCGCTAATAAGTGCCTCAGCCACACACCCAAGGTGGTGATCGGTGGCAACGGCGTGTCTGGCCAGGTGTTTATGGACAACGCGCAGTTTCGCGAATACACCTTCAAGACTTTTGGTGCCAACGTGCTGGACATGGAAACCGCGGCCACGGCGATGGTGGCGTATGCCAATAGCGTGCCCTACATCGCATTTCGCAGCCTGTCTGATCTGGCTGGCGGCGGCGAAGGCGAAAATGAAATCGGCACGTTCTTTCAAATCGCGGCGGACAATTCGGCCAATGTTGTACTGGCGTTTTTGCGCGCCTGGAAATAATCCCACACTTGGAACCGGTTCTTAAACTTACCGGCATCACAAAACGCTTTGGCGCGCTGGTTGCCAACGACGACATCTCGCTTTCTCTGAATCAAGGCGAAATCCTCGCGCTGCTGGGCGAAAACGGCGCGGGCAAGTCCACCTTGGTTTCCATTTTGTTTGGCCACTACACGGCCGATAGCGGCCATATCGAAGCCTTTGGCGCGCGGTTGCCGCCGGGCAACCCCAAAGCCGCGCTGGCAGCAGGCATTGGCATGGTGCATCAGCACTTCACGCTCGCAGACAACCTCACCGTGCTGGACAACGTGCTGATCGGCCGTGAAAGCTTGTGGTCGCCGCGCTCGCAGCAGGCGCGGCTGCGGCAAGAACTGATCGATACCGCGCAGCGCTTTGGCCTGCGGGTAGATCCGGACGCGAAAATCTCCGCACTGTCGGTCGGTGAACGCCAGCGGGTGGAAATTCTCAAGGCGCTCACGCGCGGCGCAAAGATATTGATTCTGGATGAGCCCACCGCCGTGCTCACGCCGCAGGAAAGCGAAGACCTGTTTGCCACGCTCAAGCAGATGGTGGCGCAGGGCCTTTCCATCATCTTTATCAGCCATAAACTGGACGAAGTGCTGCGCGTGAGCCAGCGCGTGATCGTGCTGCGCGGCGGCAAGCTGGTCGCGCAAGGCGACACCGCCAATCTGACCAAACCGCAGCTTGCGCAGTGGATGGTGGGGCGCGATGTGGCCATGCCGCTACGCACTCCTCAACGCCCAGGCCCCACACTACTTGCCTTTGATGCCGTGAGCACGCGCGGCCACCCGGCCCTGCATGACGTGAGTTTTACGTTGCATGCAGGCGAAATTCTGGCCATTGCCGGCGTGGCAGGCAACGGCCAGGCCGGCTTGGCTGATGTGGCCAGCGGCATGATCAAACCCGCGCACGGCCGCGTGGTCTTGCAAGACCAAGTGCTCAGCGTGCAGCCGCATGCCTGCGTGGCCGCGGGCATCGGCCGCATTCCCGAAGACCGCGGCCACATCGGCGTGGTAGGTGATTTGACGGTGTGGGAAAACGCAATCGCAGAAGACCTAGGTGCAGCACGCTTTGCGCGCGCGGGCCTAATTAAGCGCAGCGAGGCGCGCGCGCATGCAGCCTTGCTTGCGCAGCAGTTTGATGTGCGCATGCCCGGCGTGGACGCGCCGATCCGCAAGCTCTCCGGTGGCAACATGCAAAAACTGATTCTGGGGCGGGTACTGTCGCGCGCGCCACGGGTCATCATTGCCAATCAGCCCACCTGGGGACTGGATGTGGGCGCGGTGAGTTTCATTCATGCGCAGTTGATTGCGGCATGCGCGCGCGGCGCGGGGGTACTGCTGATCTCTGAAGATCTGGATGAAGTGTTTTCCCTCGCAGACCGCATTGGCGTGATGGTGCGCGGGCAGTTAAGCGATATCAGGCCGCGTGCAGAGTGGAATTTGCAGTCTCTGGGCTTGGCAATGGCTGGCGCCCATGCGCAGCATGAGGCCCTCACCCCCCGCCCTCTCCCGCATGCGGGAGAGGGGGCAATCAGTGGGCGCGATCATCATGTCTAGTCTGCGTCCAAAAAATCGGATTCTTCATGCGGCTTGAAGCGCGCGAATCCGCCCGCGCGGCGTTTGTGCTTGCGCCGCTGGGCGCAATCGCATTCACACTGGCGGTGTGCTCTCTGCTGGTGCTGGCTGCGGGCGCGCCGGTGCTCAAGTCTTTCGCCGCGCTGTTCGACGGCGGCTTTGGCAGCGTGTTTGCCATTACAGAAACGCTTACGCGCGCCACGCCGCTCATGCTCACCGGCCTGGCAGCCGCCATCGCCTTCAAGGCCCGGCTGTGGAACATTGGCGCCGAAGGCCAGCTCTACGCGGGTGCGCTGGCCGCTGTAGCCGTGGGCGGCCTGCATGGTGGCGAAGGATTTGATGCGAGCCCTACGCAGCTGTTTGCCTGCATGATGGCGGCAGCCATGCTCGCCGGGGCTGCTTTGCTGATCGTTCCCGCGCTGCTCAAAACCTACGCCAAAGTAGATGAAGTGGTCACCACGCTGCTACTGAACTTTGTGGTGCTGCTGGCCGTGAGCTGGATGCTGGATGGCCCGATGAAAGACCCCACCGCGATGGGCTGGCCGCAAACCGTCGCACTCAAGCCTGAGCTGGAGCTTGCCAAGATTGTGGAGCAATCTCGCTTGCATAGCGGCTTTCTCGCAGCGCTTGCACTCGCAGCTGGTTGCTGGGCGCTGCTCAAGTTCACCACCTTTGGTTTTGCGCTGCGCGCCACCGGCGCCAACGCGCAGGCTTCCCGATTTCTCGGCCTGCCGGTGACGCGTACCGTGCTGCTCACCGCCCTGCTTTCCGGCGCGCTTGCAGGTCTGGCGGGTGCCATCGAAGTAGCCGGGCGCACCG
>JBJOQV010000375.1:0-3231 GCA_046049785.1 Pseudomonadota bacterium | reverse complement strand
CCATCCGCTGGCAGATTTTTCCTATCACCTGATGAGCTGGCATATTCCGCCCGGGCAGTTTCGCGGCATTGGCGGGCTGGACTTAAACGCGCTGAACATTCCGAGTCTGCAAGAGTACGCGCAGCGCTATTGCCAGGCGACTGGCCGCGCCGCCATCGCACCGCAGGACATGCGCTTTTACATGGCCTACAACATGTTTCGTCTGGCCGGGATTTTGCAGGGCATCATGAAGCGCGTGGTGGATGGCACCGCATCGTCCGCGCAAGCCGTGGCCGCCGGCAAATCCGCCCGGCCGCTGGCGGAAATGGGCTGGAAGTACGCGCAGAGCGTCTAGTCGTCATGCGCCACGCGTCTGAAGCCAATCTGAAGCCAATCGCGGCTTTGCTCGCGCAACTTCGCGCACTGTCCGGCATTACCGAAAAGAAACCGGGAATCTTCTACAAAAAGGCCACCGCATTTCTACATTTTCACGAAGACAGCGGCAAGCTGTTTGCCGACATCAAACAAGAGGGTGAATTTGTGCGTTATGAGGTTGGCGCAAGCGCGTCGCAGGCCAAGCTGCTCAAGCTTGCGCAGTCACTGCTCAAGAGCTAAGGCCGCTTTGCTGCGCCGTCTGTATCGGGCGGCGGCTCGTCTTTCTTGTCTTTTTCGCCCACTTTTCCAATCGGCACATTCACGCTGCCGCCCACACCCACATTGCCTGCGCGGCCGCCGGCACCCACGCCCACGGTGGCGCTGCCATCGCTGCCCACACCAATGCCCACGCCCAGATTGGAACCACCAATGCCAAACCCCACATTTACACCCGCGCAGCCGGCGAGCAGCGCAACTGCGGCAATCATTGTCCAAATACGCATCAAAGCCTCCATCGAGCGCCAGTACGGGTGCCAATTGCATAAATCATAGGCCTGCACCTGCCCGAACGGGAACCATTTTGGAAATTGTCACAATTTAATGATCAACGCGCCCACGAGTGCGCACCACTAGTGCGGTTACATTCATGGTTAATAAATCCTGCTTTTTGCACACTTCTCCTCTTCATGCCAAAAAATAGACACCCTCGCCCGCCTTTTGCCCTAACCGTTGTCGCCGGGCTGCTGTCTGCAGCGCCTGCATTTGCGCAAACGCCTCCGGCCCCGCCTGCGGAAACACCCGCGCCACCGCCTGCTGCCCCCACACAAACACCGCCTGCCAAACCGGATGCCGAGCCAGCGCGCGTGTTGCCTGGCGTGGAAGTGCGCGGTCAGCGCAGCGCAACCGAAGATCGCCGCAATTCGAGCGCGGCCAAAATCGTGATCGACCGCGAGACGATTGAGCAGTATGGCGACAGCAATCTGGGCGAAGTGCTGCGCCGCATGCCGGGCGTGACTACCGGCGGGCGGCCGGGGCGCGGCGGCGATATTCGCATGCGTGGCATGGGCGGCGGGTTTACGCAGATTCTGATCGACGGTGAGCGCATTCCGCCGGGGTTCTCTGTCGATCAAATCACGCCGGAGCAGGTGGAGCGTATTGAGATTATCCGCGCCCCAACTGCGGAGACTGGCACGCGCGCGATTGCCGGCACGATCAACATCATCCTGCGCGAGCCGCTGCGCAAGCTCAATGATGAAATCCGCGCCGGGGTAACGGAAGAACGTGGCCGCTACTCGCCCAATCTGTCCTGGAACCACAACGGCTTGCTCGGCCCCACCGGTACGTACACATTCAATGCCAGCTACAACCGCACCGATCAACTGACCGACACGCGCACGCAAACCACGTACACAGACCTGCTCAGCGGCGCAACCACGCTGCTGCAAGACGGCCTGAGCCAGCAGAACGATGTGCGCAACAACCTGTTTGCCAGCGCGCGCATGCAGTGGCGGCTTGGGCAAGGCGAAAGTTTCAGCTTGCAGCCGTTTGTAGTCTCAAACCGCAATCGAAGTGAGTCAACTGGTGCGCTGAATCAAACCATCAGCATTGCGCAGCCCCTGCCCTACGCCACCCGGCGCAGCGAGTCTGAAACAGACTTCACACTAGGCCGCATGAACGCGCAGTGGATGACGCGCCTATCGGAAAAGGCGCGGCTGGAGCTGCGCGCCGGGGGTGGCCGCTTTTCGCTGGATGTGAAGTCCGGTACCGATCAATTTGATACAGGCGGCACACGCACATTAGTACAAACTGGTGCCGGAGACATTACCGACACGCGCTGGAATACCTCTGGAAAACTTACCTACGATCTGGACGGCGTGCACACCATCACCGCCGGTGCTGAGCTGGAAGGTTCGCGCCGCAAAGAAGTCACCACCACTCTCTTCAACGGCGTGCAATCACTGGCAGACTTCAGTGACCTCAATGTCACCACGCGCCGCAGCGCCATTTACGTGCAGGACGAGTGGGACCCAGTGTCCAACTGGTCCGCCAACGTCGGCCTGCGCTGGGAAGCGCTGGAGACGCGCAGCGATGTGTTGGGCCAGCCTGTGCGCAACAAGAGCAGTGTGGTTTCGCCGCTCGCCCACGCGGTGTGGCGTTTTAACCCCGCCAGCCGCGACCAGTTGCGCCTGAGTCTGACGCAAAGCTACCGTGCGCCGGATACGCAGCAACTGGTGGCAAGACCGAGTCTGAATGCGCAGTTCCCCGTTCCCGGAGCCAACACAGCCACCAATACAGACCGCGCCGGCAACCCAGTGCTTAAGCCCGAAACTGCGCACGGCATTGATCTGGCATTTGAGCGTTACCTTAAATCCGGCGGCATCATTGCGGTGAACGTGTTTGCGCGCCGAATCAATGATCTCATCCGCAACGTCACCACACTTGAAACCGTGCCTTGGGCGCCTGTTCAGCGCTGGGTGAGCCGGCCGCAGAACCTGGGCGATGCGCTGACCAAGGGCGTTGAGTTCGATGCCAAATTTCAGCTCAGCGAGCTGATGGACGACGTGCCACCGGTGAACCTGCGCTTTAACCTCAGCGTCTACGACTCGAACGTAGAAGGCGTGCCCGGCCCGAACAACCGTATCGATCAGCAACCCCGTGCCACCGGCAACGTTGGCGCAGACTATCGCTTCAAAGGCACGCCATTTACATTGGGCGGCAACATTTCCTATACGCCGCAGTACCCGACCCAACTCACTGAGTTGCAGAGTCAATCGGTCGGTGCAAAACGCGTACTCGAAGCGTTTTTGCTGTGGACGGCCAACCCCAACACCCGCGTGCGCTTCACGCTGGCCAATATCGCGCCGCGCGATAGCCTCA
>JBJOQV010000374.1:0-7461 GCA_046049785.1 Pseudomonadota bacterium | reverse complement strand
TGGATTTCATGTGATTTGCGCGGCCCCTTATGCGGCAACTGATGCGTCCGCTGTTGCAGGGTACTTGCGTGCCAGCAAACGGTCAAAGTTGGGCAGCGAGTTCAGGTGGGTATAAATCAGTGCCATGCCGCCGTTTTCAATCAGGGCACGCAAATCCTTCGCCGGCTGCACACGCAGCACTTCAGTGTCTACACGCAGCATGCCGCCCACTTGAAAATCTGAGCCATCCGGCAGCTTGGCAGTGACGTTGAATTCTTTAAGCAGACCCAGCTTATTCAAATAACTGATCAGGCGCATGGTGGCGCGCAGATCGGCATCAAAACTTTGCACAAACTGGTTGCGCGCCGCAAATTCCGGCGTGGGCTGGCCGCTTTCATCAGTGATAGAAGCGCCGTCTTCAGCCACAAAGCTGGATTCCACGCACATCAGCGCCTGGTCTTGCAACACGCCGTCTATCCGCACATTGCTGGTGCAAAACGGGTAGCGGCGCATCGCGGCCGGCATGTAGGCGGCGGCTTCCCACTGGCCACCGTGCATGAACAGGTTTTCATCTTTTTCAAGCCCCAGCACGGCTACCATCACATCGCCACTGCCAAACACCAGCGGAAAACTACGCGCGGCTTCCAACGACTCGCCGGCGCACACCGGCAGCGCGTGTGCCTTGGCAAACGCTTCGGGGATCGCGATATTGTCCCAAGGCTTCAAGCGTGTGCCGCCGGCAAGCGGGATCACACTTTCAAATCCAAACGGCGGGGTGATCTGGTCGGGTCGTTCGGAGTTGCTAGACATGGTTTCGGGCGCTGCTGTTGCGCTAAATGCAATATTTCGGATGGGCTAGCCCTCTATCTTGCCCAAAGAATGCCAGCAAGCGCAAGTGACAGCTCACATAAGCCGCGCGATACGGCGAACTTGCAATTGTGAAGCACCAGAAAATCGGCGCAGAAACGGCGTTTGCGGCCGCGTTTGAACCACTGCGGCGCATCTCATACACTTTGCAACTTCCGGGGATGTAGCTCAGCTGGGAGAGCGTCGCGTTCGCAATGCGAAGTCGGTGGGGCCAAGGGCGTTAAACAAGACCAAACAGTTTTGGTCTTGTAGCCCGAAGCGGGTGAGCGCTGCAGCGCGAACCCATCGATCCGGGGCCGAGTGTTGGTCTGTAAGTAGTATCTTTTGCCGTGTTGTGGGGATGTAGCTCAGCTGGGAGAGCGTCGCGTTCGCAATGCGAAGGTCGGGAGTTCGATCCTCCTCATCTCCACCAAACCAAGATGGTTGCGGTAGCGACCATCTTGGTTTGGTGTTTTTGGTGCAGCATCGAACGACCGGCCGGAGGTCGGCGGGGCGTAGGGCGTTAAACAAGACCAAACAGTTTTGGTCTTGTCGCCCGCAGCGAGCGATGCAGCGCGAGCCCATCGATCCTCCTCATCTCCACCAACTTTTTTTCTTCACGTGTTTATCTGATCGCAGTTTCTCTCTGAATCTCTCTACCCAACCCCTCGATATCCTGGCCGAAGTCTTCGGCTACAACGCATTCCGCGGCGAGCAGGCGGAGGTGATTGCGCACGTGACTGCCGGGCAGGATGCGCTGGTGCTGATGCCCACGGGCGGCGGCAAGTCGCTGTGCTATCAGGTGCCGGCGATTGCGCGGCAGCGTGCGGGCAAGGGCGCAACGATCGTGGTTTCGCCGCTGATTGCACTGATGCATGATCAGGTAGGTGCGCTGCATGAAGCTGGCGTGAGCGCAGCGTTCTTGAATTCCGCGCTGGATGCGGGGCAGGCGCAGGCGGTGGAGCGCGCGCTGATGGCCGGTGAGCTCACTTTGCTGTACGCCGCGCCTGAGCGCGTGACCACGCCGCGTTTTATGGACTTGCTTGCACGCCTGCATCAGCGCGGCAAGCTTTCGCTATTTGCGATTGATGAGGCGCACTGCGTGTCGCAGTGGGGCCATGATTTCCGGCCCGAGTACGCGGCACTGACGGTGCTGCATGAACGCTTTGCCGATGTGCCGCGCATTGCGCTCACGGCCACGGCCGATGCGCATACCCGCGCAGATATAGTTGAGCGCCTGCAACTGCAAGATGCGCCGCAGTTTGTGGCCAGCTTTGACCGCCCGAACATCCGCTACACGATCATCGATAAGCAAGACGCGCGCAAGCAGTTGCTGCGCTTTATTCAAGACGAACATGCCGGGCACGCCGGCATTGTGTACTGCCTGTCGCGAAAAAAAGTGGAAGAAACCGCGGCCTGGCTCACTACGCAAGGCGTGACTGCGCTGCCCTATCACGCCGGGTTGCCGGCAGAGCTTCGGCAGCACAACCAAGACCGCTTTTTGCGTGAAGACGCGATTGTGATGGTAGCCACGATCGCCTTTGGCATGGGCATCGACAAGCCGGATGTGCGCTTTGTCGCGCATCTGGACTTGCCCAAAAACATTGAAGGCTATTACCAGGAAACCGGCCGCGCGGGGCGTGACGGCCTGCCTGCAAACGCCTGGATGGCCTACGGCCTCGCAGATGTGGTGCAGCAGCGCCGCATGATCGATGAATCGCAAGCGGGTGACGAGTTCAAGCGCGTGCAGCGCGGCAAGCTGGATGCGCTGTTGGCCCTGGCTGAGGCGCATGACTGCCGCCGCGTGCGCCTGCTGCGCTACTTTGATGAAGAATCTGCCCCGTGTGCAAAGTACCAAAACGCCTGCGACAACTGCCAAAACCCGCCGCAAACGTGGGACGCTACACGCGCCGCGCAAATGGCGCTATCGGCCGTGTACCGCACCGGCCAGCGCTTTGGCGCGCAGCATGTGATGGATGTGCTGCGCGGCCAGCGCACCGACAAAGTGCAGCAGTTTGGGCATGCCACGCTGTCGGTGTTTGGCGTGGGCGCGGAGCATTCGGAGCAGGAGTGGCGCAGCGTGATTCGCCAGTTGCTCGCGCTGGGCTATCTGGAAACCGCAACAGAATTTTCCACGCTGCAGCTTGCCGGCGATGCGCGCGCCCTGCTCAAGGGCGAGCACAGCTTGCATTTGCGCCGCGCTGCGCCCAAGCAGGCGAAAGCGGCGCGCGAGAAAAGCGCGGGCAAGGCCGGCAAAGATGCAGTGCTGGAGGCATTGTCGGCCACCGCACGCCGGCGCTTTGAAGCGCTGCGCAACTGGCGTGCAGAAGTCGCGCGCAGCCACGGCCTGCCGGCGTATGTGATCTTTCACGATGCGACCTTGATCGCAATTGCCCACAGTGATCCGCAAAATGTCGATGCGCTTGCAGACGTGCAAGGCATGGGCAAGCACAAGCTGGAGCGGTATGGGGAGCAGGTGCTGGATGTGCTGCGCGGGGCGGATAAATGAAACGGAGCAAATCAGTTCGGTGAGCCTGTCATTCCCGCACAGGCGGGAATGACAAATACGCTGATGCGCCACATTTCAATGCGACAAAATTGTTAGTCTACGCGGTACTCCACGCAATATCCATGCGGGTTTTGAGCCAAAAATGGTTGAAGAACCGCATGAATATTGCGTAGTCTGTTTTAAATCCGCATCAAATCAAGCCTTCATATTCCGCTCACCCCGCGCCGGCAAGAACGCACGCGTAAATACCTCGGTCTTGGCGGGCTGCCGGGTGAGCTGGAAGGTGTCGCTGACCTGCTTGATGGCGCGCTCAAAGCGTGTGGTGTCCACATCGCCCATGCCCACGCTGCGAGCCTCGGCGGTGTTGATGAGCTGGCGCATGCCGATGGTCAGGCGCTCAGTCTCCGGCTCGCGCGCAAGCAGCGGGTTGCGGCGCAGCACCGCGTCAATGCCCTCTGTGGGGTTGGCCTGCACGTCCTGAAAACCGCGGTTGATCGCGCGGATCAATCCCTGTGCCACGCGCGGCTGTTCGGCGGCGAGCTTGCGTGACAGCAGCACAGAATTGCCATAGGTATCCACGCCGTGATCGGCAAAGAACATGGTGTTGTAGTCGCTCATGTTCTGGCCCAGCGCCTTGAGGTTGACCCAGGCAGTGGTGATAAAGCCGGCCAGCGCATCGGCCTCGCCCTTTGCGAGCATCTGGTCCATCAATTGCGGCGCGACATTGTTGAACTTGACCGTGGCCGGGTCTAGCCCGCCGCTGCGCGCAAGGGTGGGAAACATGCGCAGCGCCGAGCTGTTGGCGGTGGTCAGCACCGTCTTGCCCGCCAGATCGGCCGGCTTGACGATGCCCGCGCTTTTCTTGGACATGATCACAAACGGCACGCGGTTAAACACCATGTAGGCCGATACCGGTGCCGCCGCGGCATTGGTTGTGGCCACCTGCTTGACCGTGCTGGTATCGCCAAAGCCTGCGTCATACGCGCCTGACACAATCCGCTGCACCACGCCGGAGGAGCCATCGCCCACGTCGATCTGGATGTTGATGCCTTCCTGCTTGAAGTAGCCTTTCTCCGCCGCCAGCAAATACCACGCATGCACGCCCTGGATTTGCCAGTCGAGCGAAAACTTCACATCCACCATCGGCGCCTGCGCAAACACATAAGGCGCGGAAATTGCTGCGACACCAGCGGCTCCGGCCTGAAGCAATTGACGGCGGTTCAGCGAGGAATTGATCATGGAAAACCCTTTCACAAAAAAGTTAGACGTGCCTCAAATTGGGGCGTTTTGCGGGCGCAGGCGCGGTTGTAAAGGCCATGCGCTTGTGTGGCGCAATCAACATGCCAAGACGGCCTAGTGAAAATACCTGCGTAGTTGCGAGAACTCTCCACACTTAATCCACCTTCACAACACTGATCCATGAATCCTGAGACTGAACTCGTTTCACTGGGCGCCTGCGCGCCACAAGCCTGGCAAGTGGGTGCAGCGCTGTGCGACATGAGCCGGCCGCCGCGTGCGCCGCGCCGTGTTGAAGTGGCCGCGCTGCCGCAGCGTGTGGCGCTGGACTTGAATAAAACCGCGATGATCGTCATCGACATGCAAAACGATTTTTGCCATCCGCAAGGCTGGCTCAGCTCAATTGGGGTGGACGTGAACGCTGCGCGCGCACCGATTGCGCCGCTTGCGCAGCTGTTGCCCGCGCTACGCGCCGCGTCGGTGCCGATTCTGTGGGTCAACTGGGGCAACCGGCCGGACAAACTCAATCTCAGCCCCTGCCTGCTGCACGTCTACAACGGCAACGGCCGCGCCACCGGGCTGGGCGATGCGCTCGCGCAAGCGCCGTCTGCACGCAATCGTGTGCTGGAAAAAGATTCCTGGGGCGCGGCGGTGGTGGATGAGCTGGCAATTGAGCGCGGCGACATACGCATCGACAAATTCCGCATGAGCGGGTTTTGGGACACGCCGCTGGATGCGATCTTGCGCAATCTGGGCGTGAGCACCGTGCTATTTGGCGGCGTGAATGCAGACCAGTGCGTGCTGGCCACGCTCATGGATGCCAACTTTTTGGGCTATGACACGCTGCTGGTGCAGGACTGCAGCGCCACCACATCGCCAGCGTTTTGCTGGGACGCCACCCTGTACAACGTGCGCCAGTGCTTCGGCTTTACCCTGGCCAGCACGGATTTGCTTGCGCAACTGGCCTGAATCATGACATCAACAAACCACGCAGTTACACATCGCAGCGCCAGGCAATATGAAGTGTTTCGCATCGCCGCGCACGAGACCAACAAGTTTGCAGTGATCACCGACCCGGTGGCCGATAGCGCGAACTTTATCCAGGTGATCGAGATTTTTGATGTCGGCGGCAAAACCCCGCCCAATGCGCACCGCGCCGCGCAAGAGCTGTTTTATGTGCTGCACGGTGAGGGCATTGCGGTGTGTAGTGGCCAGACGATTGTGCTTGCGCCCGGCAGCAGCTTTCTGGTGCGGCCGGGCCATATGCATGTGGTGGAAAACACCGGCAACACGCGCTTGTACTGCCTCACCACCATGGTGCCCAACGAAGACTTTGCGCAGCTCATCCGCGCGGGCGTGCGGGATGTATTGGATGCGGAAGATCTGCGCGTGCTTGGTGTGTTGTAAGCAAAAAAGAAAAAAGCCGCTTGCGCGGCCTTTTGCTTGCGTGGCTGAAGTATTAAAGGCGTGAGGGCAGTTCCGCTGCAGCTTGTTTGCTGCTTTCTTCAACTGCTGCGGCCAGCGCTTGCGCTTTGGTTGCCGTGACCAGAACCGTGGGCAGTTTGATCACGTCGGTCTCTACCGGAAGACGCTTGGCCGTCACCACAACCGGTTCCAGCTTGACCACCGGGTTTGCAGTGGCAACTGCAAACTCAATCACGGCGAGGCTGGTCAACGCAATCGCGCTGCCGAACAGGAGAGCTTTGAGCGTTGTGGTCATGATTACTTCCTTTACGTTGAAGTTGTGCTGCGTTTGTTGATGCCTGCACTTTAGGCAAGCACATCGCACCATGCAGCCCATATGCGACGAGTTGCGTAAAGCCCGGTGCGAAGTGCCGAAAAACCGCGACTTTTTGAAGCGGCCGGGATGCTGAAACCGTTTTGTCACACAGGCGTAAATAGGGCTTACGCAATATCCATGGGCATTTACAGCCATAATTGGCTGAAAAACCGCATGGATATTGAGTAGAAGCCTAAAAGTAGCTCAAAACCCGCAGGGCGCCGCGGTCTTTACATACTGTGAAGCGCTGTTGCGCCGCAGCAGCAGGCAGGCGCAAAATCACGCTTCCCTCACACCAAGCGCCAAGAAACCAGTTTGCAAAGAGCGGCGCGCATTCATGTCGCAACAAAAAAAATCTCCCACCTTCGCGCTGATGCTCGCCGCCATCGGCGTGGTGTATGGCGACATTGGCACCTCGCCGCTGTACGCGCTCAAGGAAGTGTTCTCTGCCGGCCACGGTGTTCCGCTGACGCCGCAAAATGTGATTGGCGTGGTGTCGATGATGCTGTGGATCATCACGATTGTGGTCAGCCTCAAATACATCACACTGATTCTGCGTGCCGATAACAACGGCGAAGGCGGCATCATGGCGATGATGGCGCTGGCCGGCGCGGCCGTGGGCCGCCACTCCGCCAAGTACCCGGCGATTGTCGTGATCGGCCTGACCGGTGCGGCGCTGTTTTATGGCGACGGTGTGATCACACCCGCGATCTCAGTGCTCTCCGCGGTCGAAGGTCTGGAAGTGGCCACGCCAGTGTTCAAGCCCTACGTGATTCCGCTGGTGGTGGTGGTGATCACGCTGCTGTACTTCGTACAAAAGCGCGGCACGGGAAAGATTGGCGTGGTGTTTGGGCCGGTGATGGTGCTGTGGTTTGTTACGCTCGGTGGCCTGGGCATTGCCAATGTGATTGAGGGTGACGCACGCATCCTGCAGGCGTTCAATCCGCTCAATGCCTGGCAGTTTGTGGCAGACAATAAAGTCATTGCCTTTATCGCGCTCGGTGCGATTGTTCTCTGCGTCACTGGGGCAGAAGCGCTGTATGCCGACATGGGCCACTTTGGCCGGCGGCCGATTCGTTTGGCGTGGTACTGGTTTGTGTTTCCTGCGCTG
>JBJOQV010000373.1:0-4952 GCA_046049785.1 Pseudomonadota bacterium | reverse complement strand
CGGAGCATTGCCGCACGGTGGAGATCATGGCAGACGCGGCTTATTGCATTCTTACGCAAGACGGCAAGGCCAACACTGGCAACTTCTACATCGACGATGAAGTACTGGCCAAACACGGCGTGACAAACCTGGACAAATACTCCGTAGTGCCGGGCAGCAAGCAGCTGCTGCCTGATCTATTTCTGTAAATTGAATATGCTCTACGCAATATCCATGCGGGTTTCAGGCTATTTATGCTTGGAAATGCCCATGGATATTGCGTATCTGCTTTTCGCATGAGATAGAAAGTCGTGAAAATCCCAATGTCAAATGCCGTGCGGAGCAGGCGCGGGCGAAAAACAAGCATTTAAACCGACGACCCCCCTGCTGCCGCTAGGGGGTCAAAGTCAGGGTGCTTCAACAGCTCGTGCAGTTGTCGCCGGCGAACGCCCATGTTCCCGCCGTCGAAGATTGGCAGCACGAGGGCGTCCTGCAGCCAGCCCGCCAGTGGTAACTCGTGGTCGTAGCTGTCGATGCCCACCACCCGCATCAGCTCGGTGATCACTCGAACCGCCGTCTCGGAACCAAAAATCTTGGCCTGCAACGCCAGCTCAGTCGCACCGGGCAACTGGTTGTCCAGCGCGTGGCAGGCTCGCCAGTTCAGGTAGCGGGTAGCCTCCAAGGCCGTCTTGGCATCGGCCAGCGCGTAGCCTACAGCCTGGTGCTCGATGATCGGCAACACCCCACCACGTTTTTGGGTCTGCGCGAACCGTAAGGCAAAACCAAAGGCCGCCCGCATCAGAGCAGTGCCAAACACGCCCACCAGGGCGGCAGTACCGGTGAAGCTCGCGTCGACCAGCGCCTTTCCGCCGCCAACTGGCCCCAATGCGTTGCGCGCCGCAGTGCGCACACCCTCCAGCCGGAATCGCGGTGTCAAGTGCGCGCGGTGGCCCATCGACTCGTGGGCTCGTTCCAGCACGACGCCGCGCGGACGGGGCACCGCCAGCACCGAGATGGCGCGCTCGGGCGGCGCCGTAGGGTCGGTGCGGCAGACGATGGTCAGCAGGTCTGCCCCCTCGCCGTCCCACCCTGTGGCGCTAGACACCCATTGCTTGGTGCCATGAATAACCCACTCGTCGCCCTCTAGCGTCGCGCTCGTGCGCACACCCTCACCCGGAGCGGGTGAGGCAAAGTTGGCGCTACCACCGGGCTCGGAATTGCACAGTGCAGCCAGCGGTGTGCCCGCAGGCTCGAGAAACGGCCCCAGCAGGTCGCGATGCTGCTCGGGCGTGCCGCCAAAGCACACGGGCAGCAGGCCCAGCAGGGTGGCAAACATCGTCAGCGACACATTCACGTCCACCGCATGGAATTCTTCGGCAACGATAGCCATATCCAGCATGCCAGTGCCACCACCACCGAAGGGCACGGGCAGCATGCGGCGCAGGAATCCGGCCTTGATCAGTTCGGCATAGATCGGCCGCGTTGCGGCAAAGCGGGCCTGCGGCGTAACCAGGTGGTCGGTGGCAGGTTTAACCTGGCTCAGTACGTCGCGCGCAAATTGCCTTGCTGAGCGTTGTAACTCGTGCTGCTCCGGGGTCAGAGTGAAGTCGATTGGCATGGCATCTCCTGCAAATGGTTGAAACAGAGGGAAGCCTGCACAGTGTGCGAACGCATCCGGGCTCGGCCTTGTTCTGGTGTGCAGCGATCTTTGTGCGCACGCGCACGGGCACCGTATACTCATCAAGTCACCTCGCTCACGAGATTCCGATGCCCGCGCAAAGCCGGACCTGGACGACCGCCGACCTGCCGAATTCGATGCAGTTCGCCTATTGGCGAGAGGTTATCTGCGAGGCCTTTGCCGCTCTTGACCCGCGCCCCATTACCAAGACCCATGGCCGCGACGAGCCCGCGGCAGTAGGCGGCTTCCCCAGCAGCGTGCACTTGCTCGCGCTAGGTGACATCACCGCCGCCCGCATCCGTGCGCAGGGTCATAACGTGCTGCGCGGCTTCGAACAGATTCACGCTGACCCCCAGGACCGGCTGTTTGTAAACCTGCAGCTCACCGGGTCGGCACAGGTACGTCAGGGCGCTCACGAGTCGGTCGTTCCGGCGGGCAGCTTCTTCGTGGTTGACACCGCCCGACCTTATGAAATGCGCTTTGAGCGCGACTTCGAACTGCTGTCTTTTCGGGTGCCTAGGGAGCACCTGATGCCGCTAGTGCGCTCACCGCAGCGCCTGCTGGCGCGCCCCATGGATGGGCGCCTGGGTGTGGCGAGGGTGGCCTCGGGCTACATGCAGTCGCTGATCGAGGCTGGCGCCGATCTGCCCGATGCCGCCTTTGCTACGCTAGCCGAGCAGTTCTGCGAGCTGGTAGCGGCCAGCGCACGCGACGGAGAATCTACCAACCAGGGCTTGCCCGAGGCTGCGAACCAGGCCTTTACGCAGCAGGCAATGGGGTGGATCGCTCAACACCTGGCCGACCCCTCGCTCAATGCAACGGCCCTGGCGAAGCGATTTGGCGTTTCAGTACGCTACGTGCATAAGGCCTTCGCTGTCAGTGGCCACAGCGTTGGCGACACCATCCGGCAAATGCGGCTGGCCCGCTGCGCCAATGATCTGAGCAACCCGCGCGACCGACGCAACGTATCGACCATTGCCGGACGCTGGGGTTTTCGCGATGGGGCGCACTTCAGCAAATCGTTTGCAGCGGTGTACGGTCAGCCCCCTTCGCGCTACCGACAAGCGCAGTGCGGTAATGCTCGCCAACCGGCGAGCGCGGGTGCATAAAACCTCTTAGCGCGAATGCCAAGGTCAAAAGTAGCAACTCTTACATTGACGCTGAAGTGCTGGCCAAATACGGCGTGACGAACCTGGGCTAATACTCCGTAGTGCCGGGAAGCAAGCAGCTGCTGCCTAATCTATTTCTGTAAATTGAATATGCTCTACGCAATATCCATGCGGGTTTTGAAGCATAAATGCCTGGAAAACCGCATGGATATTGCGCAGAAGCATTGAAGACCTGAAATCTGAGCAAAACTCGACCTACTCCGTCATCCCGGCGAACTTGAATTCCGGCCTTCGCCGGGACAACAGCCTTTGCAGCAGCTTAAAAACTCATCAAGCAATCCTGCGCAGCGCGCCCTGCCCAGCCGGCACTTCAAAACTCGCCGCGGTTTCAATCTTGGTGACTTCCTGCGTCGCATCGTCCACGCATTTCAGGTTGGCAATAAGTTTGTCTGCAGATAGTTCAAATTGTGTGTAGCCGCGCTGCTCGCCCCGCACATACTTGATGTGCGGGTTGGCATCGGCAATCCATTTGGCGCGGATGGCGTCGATGCGCGAGCGGCTGGAGACCGAGGTGCAGGTGAACTCCGCGGCCACAAAATCGCCGCGCCCGGCGTCTTCCCGGCCGCTCGCGGGCAGTCGCAGTTCTGCCGCATAGTGCGTATGTACATCGCCACCCAGCACCACCGGCGTACCGGCCCCGCTGGCGCGCAGGTCAGCCAATAGCCTTTCCCGCGCGGCGGGGTAACCGCTCCAGCCATCTGTCCACCATTGGCCACCGCGGCTGGGTTCGAAGTTGCATTCCGCCATCAAGGTTTGCTGCACGATCAGGTTGTAGCGCGCCTTGCTTGCGCGCAGCGACTCTTTCAGCCACGCTTCCTGCGCCTGCCCCAGCAGGCTGCGCGCAGGATCAAGCCGCTCGGTGCATTCAGGGCCGACCAAGGTTGAACCGCCTCGGCCGGTAGGCGCGCAGCTTTGGTGGCTGCGATACTGCCGCGTGTCCAGCAGATGCACGCGCGCAAGCGTGCCGACATCAACGTGGCCGTAAATACGTGCGGCAGGGCCGACCGGCCGCATGCGATTGCGCACCGGCATATGCTCCCACCAGGCTTTGTACGCCGCCGCGCGGCGTTCCAAAAAATTTAGTTGCGGTTGGCGCTGCCCACGGTCATCGGCATAGTCGTTTTCAACTTCGTGGTCGTCCCAAATCGTGAGCCACGGGCAGGCGGCGTGCATGGCTTGTAGCGGTGCCTCGCGCTTGTACAGCGCATAGCGGGCGCGATAGTCCGCGAGCGAAAACGTTTCACCATCGGGATGCAGGCGCGACAGCTTGAACACATTGGGCACCGGGCCGTATTCGTAGATGTAGTCGCCTACCCAAAGCATCAAATCCAAGTTGTCTTTGGCTGCGTGGTCGAGTGCAGAAAAGTACCCGTGCTGATAGTTCTGGCACGAAGCAAGGCCAAACCGAAAGCCGCTTGCCTCGCCCGCGGGCATGGTGCGCGTGCGGCCTACTGCGCTTGTGGCATTGCCCACGTGAAAGCGATAGAAAAACCAGCGGCCGGCAGGCAATTGATCTATTTCAACGTGCACGCTGTGCGCATCCTCAGCTGCAGCAGCCACCGTGCCTTGGCGCACGACGTTCTTGAACGCGGCGTCCTCAGCAAGCTCCCAGCGCACGCGCGGCGTTTGCCCGCCAGGCACATCCATGATGCGCGTCCACAGCACCACGCTGCTTGCATCTGGCATGCCGCTGGCCACGCCCAGTGCAAACGAATGGCTGCCCGTCTGTGCACGCGACACTTGCCACAGCGCCCCCGGCACGATCAGCGCGCCACCGGTCAAGGCGGAAGCGGTGAGCAGCGTACGGCGCTTCAGCATGATCAATCGCGGTGCTGGCTGGGGTGATCCAGCGGCGGCAGTGAGCGCGGCTTTCGGTCATCATCCGTAGCCACGTAGACAAGAGTTGCTTCAGTAACTTTCACAATCTCTGCATTCAACCGGTTGCGCTCTGCATAGACTTCAACATCCACGGTGATGGAAGTATTGCCGGTCTTGATGACATTGGCATAAAAGCTCAGCAGATCGCCCACATACACCGGCTGCTTAAACACAAAGCTGGTCACCGCAATGGTGGCCACACGGCCGTTGGCGCGCTTGGCGGCCGGCACGCTGCCGGCAATATCTAC
>JBJOQV010000372.1:0-8603 GCA_046049785.1 Pseudomonadota bacterium | reverse complement strand
CAAGGTTGGTAGTTTTTCTCTGAAGGACATTCATCATGAGCAAGAAAGTTCTGTTTATCACCACATCCAACAACGTCATGGGCGCCAGCGGCAAACCCACCGGCATTTGGCTGGAGGAGCTGGCCGCGCCCTACTACGCCTTTAAAGACGCGGGCGTGGAAGTGACGCTGGCCTCGCCCAAGGGCGGCGCGGCGCCGTTTGATGCAGGCTCGGTCAAACCCATCGGCCAAAACCCCGCAGTGGTTGACCGGTTTTTGCAAGACGCCGCAGCGATGCAGGCTGCGCACACCACGCTGCGCGTGGCCGACGTGAAGGCCACCGAATTCGACGCGGTGTTCTTCCCCGGCGGCCACGGCACCATGTGGGACTTGCCGCAAGACCAAAGCGTTGCGCGGGCCGTGGGCAGCGCATTTGACGCCGGCAAAGTGGTGGCCAGCGTGTGCCACGGCGCCGCAGGCCTGGTGGGCGCGAAGAAAAAAGACGGCACGTCCATAGTGGCCGGCCTGCGCGTGAACAGTTTTACCGATGCGGAAGAACAAGCCGTGGGTTTGATGGACGTAGTGCCGTTTGCATTGGAATCGCGCTTGCGTGAACTGGGCGGCAAGTTTGAAGGCGGGCCAAATTGGGGCGCGTTTGCCGTGCGCGATGGTCAGCTGATCACCGGGCAGAACCCGGCCTCTAGCGAGAAGGTGGCGCAGTTGGTACTAGAGGCGCTGGGCGTGAAAGCGGTGTAGTTGGGCGCCGCTTGCGCGGCCAGCGCCGTACTCCATTAGAGTGTCATTCCCGCCTGCGCGGCAATGACAACGATCTCCGTATTCAATTACCGGATCAATACAAGTTGCCAAAATGGGGTAAGCAATGTCCATGCGCTCTCCAAGGCAAAACGCCCCGGAAAAGCGCATGACTACTGTATCAAGGCGCAATCATCTCGCGCGGAAAATTATTCTCTGCAACGATGCGCTGCTCGATCTTGAATACGTTGGCGTCTTTGCGGTCTACCGTGACGCGCACCCAGTGCACATTGGGCGAGCCAAAGGATTCCAGGCGCGTAAAGTTTTCTAGCGACGTGGGCGCGGTGCTGCCGGGCGTGGCGGCGAGCAGCGGTTTGTCGATGCGAAAGTAGTGCGAATCGCCATGCGTGAGCACCACGGGTTTGCCAAACGCAATGGTGAGTTTGGCGAGTTTGTCGATAAAGGCGTTAAAGCCCTGGCGCTGCTGATCGGTAGCGGGCAGATCAAAGTTGGGGTTGGCCTGCATGCCGATCATGACGGCGATGGCACCCGTGCGTTTGGCGGTCTCAAAAATCGTGTCCAGCCACATCAGGTTGGCAGCTTCGCGTGCTTTGAATTCGGCCACCCGGTCTGCGCGCGGGGTGGCGTAGGCGTCGGTGTTGTCGATGCCGCTCCATGGGTCGAGATTGTTGTTGCTGCCCACCACGTGCACCATGCCAAAGACCACGCCAGCGCGCATCCAAAGAGAGTTCTCCACGTAGGTTTCATAGCCGGGCACGCGCCGCTGGCTGAACACGGGTACGGGCGTGCCGCCGATGGAAAAATCCGGCTGTGCATAGAAGATTTGCCGCAAGCGCGTTAAGCGCTCAAGCGGATTGAAGCGGCCGGCGCCGGCGCGGTGGCAGTCGGTCCATTCGTTGTCGCCGGGGGTGTAGAAAACCGGCTTTTGCAGCGTGTTGATCTGCGCTAACCGCGCGGTAAAGGTCGCGTCGTCACACGGGCTGGAGCCGCTTTTCACATCGCCGTTGTGCATGGTGAAGCGCACGCGCTTGTCGGCATTGATGTCGGCGATGACGCGGTCAAGCTTTTCAGATTCCAGTGCGTTGTAAGGTAAGTCGCCGATGATGGCAAAAGTGACTTTGCCGCCGCCACGCTCCCAGTCATTGTCATCATCGTCGCGGTCATGCGCATGCAACGCGCAACTGACTGAGAGCAGCACCGCACACGTTCCTACGATCAGACGCTTCATAAACGCACCTCCTGCATTGAGCATTTTCGGGCGCTTGAGCGTAGGCGGGCAATGTGTCATGTGCGTTGCGCAGATTTAAAACAAGAGTACGCAATATCCATGCGCTTTTCCAGGTGTTTTTGCCCCAAAAAGCGCATGGATATTGCGTAACGCTTATTCAAGGCGTTCTGGCCACGACCAGATTAGTCACGCGGGCCGCGCCGGCGGCCTTGAGTACGCGCGCTACTTCTGCGAGCGTGTGGCCGGTGGTCATCACATCGTCCAGCACCGCCACGTGCTTGCCGCGCACATCGCCCCTGACGACAAACGCGCCGCGTATGTTTTTACGCCGCGCATCAAAGGGCAGCTCCATTTGCGGCGCGGTATCGCGCGTGCGGGCGAGCAGTTTCCAGTCGCGCGGGCCAAGCGCCGCCGGCAGCGCGCGCGCTACTTGCCATGACTGGTTGTAGCCGCGCTGCGCAAGGCGCTCGCGCGACAGCGGCACGGGCAGCACCACATCGCAGCGCCAGTGCGCCGGCAGCCGCGCCGCAAGCTGCGCTGCCAAGAGCGGCGCAAGACCAAAGTGCTGGCCGAATTTGAGTGCGCGCACCAGTGCATCGGCCGGCGGCGCGTAGTCAAACGCGGCAAAGCTGGCGTCGTAAGGTGGTGGGCTTTTCAGGCACGCGCCGCACACCTGTGTGCCGTGCGCGCCGGCCGCCAATCCAATGGCGCACAAGACGCAGCGCGGGCGGCCCGCGCCCGGCAGCGTGGCCACGCAGCCCGCACACACCATCCGCGCTGCGGGCTTGGCGCACGCAAGGCAGCGGTGGCCCACCAGCAGGCTGGTGAGGCGGGCAAATAGCGGTGCGGGGTCTGGCGCGCTGAGCATCCGGCAAGTGTAGTGACCTTATCGTGCGCCGCTACACTGCCGCCCACACTACTCACAAGCCATGCCAGAACCTTCGTCAGAACGGCATTTGCCAATCAACCCGGCCCACGTCGCGCGCCAATTTGCGCGCGGCGCTGCTGTGCAGCCGTTTATCTATGCAGAAGTGGCGCGGCGCATGGCGGAGCGGCTTGAGCTGATCAAGCTTAGCCCGCGTGTGATTGTTGATGCCGGCTGCGGCGCAGGCGCGGCGCTGCCGCTGCTGCACACGCGTTACCCCAAGGCGCAGATCATCGGCATCGACCACGCCAGCCGCATTGCGCAGGCGCGGCGCACATGGCCGGATGCAGGCCTGCGCGCCAAGCTGCGCACGCTGACGGGTGGCGCGCAGGTGCAATGGCAGGCGGGCGATTTTGCGTCGGCGCAGCCGGCCCGAACGCCGGTGGACCTGGTGTGGTCCAACTGTGCGCTGCACTGGGCCGCCGCGCCGCATGAAGTCATCAAACACTGGGCTACTTGGCTGGCGACCGGCGGCCTGCTGATGTTTTCCACCTTTGGGCCGGACACGTTCAAGCAGGTGCGCGCCGCCGCCGTGCAGGCCGGTATGCAAAACAGCACGCTGCCGTTTGTGGACATGCATGACTTTGGTGACATGATGGTGGCCGCGGGTCTCGCAACGCCGGTGATGGATGTGGAAGTGCTCACGCTCACCTACGCAACGCCGCAGGCGCTGGTGGATGAGCTGCGCGCCCTGGGCGGCAACGCGCATGGGCAGCGCACGGCGCATTTGACCGGCCGCGCGCGCTGGCAGCGCTTTTTGGATGCGCTTGCCGCGCAGGCAGGCGCGGACGGCCGGATTGCGCTGACGATCGAGATTGCCTACGGCCACGCGTGGAAGCCCGCGCCGCGCCCGCCGGCCGGCATGGCCACGGTGTCATTGGAATCGCTCAAAGATTCGCTTAAATCGCGCGGCCAGGCTGCGCCTTGATCTGCGGCAAGTCCAGCGCGCAGTAACTTGCGGCAAGTTGTCGCATTGGGCAGTGCGTTAGCGTGAATGCGCGCTTTGGCCACGGGCGGGCTGCGGGGTCTTCCGTATAATTTGGCGCAACAGCAAGGGTTTACGGCTACTCCAGCGGAAGGATTCGAAAACCATGGTGCAGCAGTGGGAATTACGGCGTAACTGCTCGTTCTCCCCCCGCCAGCTTGCCTTGGTGTTTGGATCGCTTGCGGTAGTCAGTCTGCTGATTGCCGGGTTCTTTTGGTTGATGGGTGCGCCGTTTGTGCTGGCCTTTGCCGGGCTGGAGATTTTGGCCTTGGGCAGCGCATTTGTGGTGTACGCGCGGCACGCCACGGATGGCGAGCTGGTGCGGCTTGACGGCGGCAGCCTGGAGGTTGAGCGGCGCCAAGGTAGCCAGTTGCGGGTGGAACGCTTCAATCCGCGCTGGGTGCGGGTGGAAGCAGATGAATTGCAGGGCCGCGCGATCCGGTTGGGAGAATCGGGCCGGGCGGTGGAAATTGGGCGCTATGTCAATGCGCAGCAGCGCGCGGCATTTGCCAAAGAACTTCGCAGTGCATTGCAACGGGTCTAAAGCGCCCCGCACGCCCTGCGGGCAAGAGTAAAAACGAAGAGCAGTTGCGAGAATCAGGTCAGAGGAACTATGACAACATCAACATCGTGGGCCACCAAACTGGGCGCGGCCGCACTCCTGGCGGCAAGCTCCATGGCCGCCCTGGCGCAGGTAAAAGATATCGAGGGCGGGCCCAAGGTCAATCAGCTCAATCTGCACGAGCCGGTGACCAAGATCGCCGCGGAGATTCACTGGCTGCATAATTTCATGCTGGTGATCTGCCTGGTGATCTTTTGCGTGGTGTTTGGCGTGATGTTCTATTCCATCTACAAGCACCGCAAATCCAAAGGCGCAGTGGCCGACAAATGGCACGAGAGCGTGACAGTAGAGATTCTCTGGACCGTGGTGCCGTTTTTGATCGTGATTGGCATGGCGCTGCCCGCTACCAAGACCGTGGTGGCGATGAAAGATACCCGTAACGCCGAGATCACCGTGAAAGCCACCGGCTATCAATGGAAGTGGGGCTACGACTACCTGCAGGGCGAAGGCGAGGGCATCAGTTTCCTCTCCACGCTGTCCACGCCGCGCTCGGCTGTGCTCGGCCAAACGCCCAAGAGCGACACCTACCTGATGGAAGTTGACAACGAATTGGTCGTGCCGGTGAACAAGAAGATCCGCGTAGTCACCACCGCGAACGACGTGATTCACGCCTGGATGGTGCCCAGCTTTGGCGTAAAGCAAGACGCTATTCCCGGCTTTGTGCGCGACACCTGGTTCAAGGCAGAAAAGATTGGCGTGTACCGCGGCCAGTGCGCCGAGCTGTGCGGCAAGGAACATGCGTTCATGCCGATCGTGGTGCGCGTAGTCTCCGATGCCGACTACACCAAGTGGGTCGATGGCAAAAAGAAAGAAATGGCCGCCAACGCGGATGATCCCACCAAGACCTACACGCAGGCTGAACTGATGGCGCGTGGCGAGAAGGTGTACACCGCCAATTGCGTGGCCTGCCATCAGGCCACCGGCAAGGGCGTGCCGGGCGCCTTTCCCGCGCTCGCAGGTTCAAGCGTGGTGGCCGACAAGGCTGCGCAGATCAACATTTTGCTCAAAGGCAAGGGCGCGATGCCCAAGTGGACGCAGCTTAACGATGTGGAGCTTGCTGCTGTTTCCACGTACACGAAGAACAGCTGGGGCAATGCCCACGGCCTCGCGCAGCCGGCGGAATTTACCGCCGCCCGCAAGTAAGCAAAACATACCAGTCAGCACCAGGGAAGCTAAAGGACAACACTCATGAGCACTTCCGCCATTGATCACGCCCACGGCCACGATCACGATCATGCGCACGGCACGCCGCACGGCTGGCGCCGCTGGTTGTTTGCCACCAATCACAAAGATATCGGCACGCTGTACCTGATCTTTTCATTTGTGATGCTGCTGGAAGGCGGCGCGCTGGCGCTGCTGCTGCGCGCGGAACTGTTCCAGCCGGGCCTGCAACTGGTGCAGCCGGAGCTGTTTAACCAGCTCACCACCATGCACGGCCTGATCATGGTGTTTGGCGCGATCATGCCGGCCTTTGTGGGCTTTGCGAACTGGATGGTGCCTTTGCAAGTGGGCGCGGCCGACATGGCCTTTGCGCGCATGAACAACTTTAGTTTCTGGCTGCTGGTGCCTGCCGCAATCATGCTGACCGCATCGTTCTTTGTGCCCGGCGGCGCCACCGCCGCGGGCTGGACGCTGTACGCACCGCTGTCGGTGCAGATGGGGCCGGGCATGGACTTGGCCATCTTCGCGATCCACCTGATGGGTGCCAGCTCGATCATGGGTTCGATCAACATCATCACCACGATTTTGAACATGCGCGCACCTGGCATGACGCTGATGAAAATGCCCATGTTCTGCTGGACTTGGCTGATCACCGCCTACCTGCTGATTGCCGTGATGCCGGTGCTGGCTGGCGCCATCACCATGGTGCTGACCGACCGCCACTTTGGCACCAGCTTTTTTAACGCCGCCGGCGGTGGCGATCCGGTGATGTATCAACACATCTTCTGGTTCTTCGGCCACCCCGAGGTGTACATCATGATTTTGCCGGCCTTCGGCATCATCAGCCACATCATTCCGACCTTCGCGCGCAAGCCACTGTTTGGCTACAGCTCAATGGTGTACGCCACCAGCTCGATTGCGATTCTTTCGTTCATCGTGTGGGCGCACCATATGTTCACCACCGGCATGCCGGTGACGGGCCAATTGTTCTTTATGTACGCGACCATGCTGATCGCGGTGCCTACCGGCGTGAAGATTTTCAACTGGCTGGCCACCATGTGGCGCGGCTCAATGACTTTTGAAACGCCGATGCTGTTTGCAATTGGCTTTATCTTCGTATTTACCTTCGGCGGCTTTACCGGTTTGATTCTCGCCGTAGCGCCGATTGATATTCAGCTGCAGGACACCTATTACGTGGTGGCGCATTTCCACTACGTGCTCGTAGCGGGCTCGCTGTTTGCCCTGTTTGCCGGCGCCTACTTCTGGGTGCCTAAATGGTCTGGCGTGATGTACGACGAAAAGCTCGGCAAGCTGCATTTTTGGAGTTCGTTGATCACGTTCAACATCACCTTCTTCCCGATGCACTTCCTGGGTCTGGCCGGAATGCCGCGCCGCTACGCAGACTATCCCGCGCAGTTTGCCGACTTCCACTGGATCGCCACCATCGGCGCGTTTGGTTTTGGCCTGTCGCAACTCATCTTCCTGTGGGCCATGATCAAGTGCTGGACGCTGGGCAAAGGCGAGAAAGCGACCGATCAAGTGTGGGAAAACGCCGAAGGCCTTGAGTGGACGATACCTTCGCCTGCGCCATGGCATACGTTTGAGACGCCGCCGGTGGTGAAGTAACTTTCTCTAAGCAAACAATGTTCATTGCGCTGAACCCCACCTCCCGTCCTCCCCTGCAAGCAGGTGAGGAGGCGAACGGTCGGTTCGCGCTGCGAACCAACAAACTATGACGGATCAACAACGCCAGCAAATGAATGCCAAGCGCACCGGGTGGATCCTCGCCTCGGTGGCGGCGGCATTTTTTGTCGGCGTGATTGTCAAGTTCTGGCTGCTCAAGCCCTGACGAGCCCTCACGCATGCAAGAGCCCAACACACAAGACAAAACCGCCGGACTCGCCAGTAGCGAGAATGCGGTGATGGTCAAGAAGCTGATCATCATCGTGGTGGCGATGTTTGGGTTTGGATATGCACTGGTGCCGATCTATAAAAAATTGTGCGAAGTCACCGGCATCAATATCCTGGCGTTGCAAGAGCAAAACGTGACTGGCAAGAAAGCCAAGCTGGGCAACACGCAGATTGATACCAGCCGCACAGTCACGGTGGAGTTTGATTCCAACGCGCAAGGCCCGTGGCGCTTTTTGCCGGCCAAGCGCAGCGTGCAGGTGCACCCGGGCGAGTTGATCACCATCATGTACGAAGTGGCCAACCAGCAGCCGCGCACGATTGCCGGGCAGGCGATTCCCAGTTACGCGCCGCTGCAGTCGGCCGCGCATTTCAACAAGTTCGAGTGCTTCTGCTTTCAGCAGCAGACCCTTGGGCCCAATGAAGTGAAGCAGTTTCCGGTGGTGTTTGTGGTGGATGCGGATCTGCCCAAAGACGTGAAAAACATCACGCTGAGCTATACGTTTTTTGAAGTGGCCGGCCGCAGCGCTGCTGCGCCGGAAGCCGGAAAAGTTGGTGGATGATTTAAAAGAAGCTGCGCAGCGGCGCGGCTCGTTTGTGCAGACGGTTAAGGCAGTGGCGTGGTCTTTTTTTGGTGTGCGCCGCGGCAAGGATCACGATGAAGACATGGCCAAGCTCAACCCGGTGCATGTCATCATCGCCGGCATTTTGGGCGCAGTTTTGTTTGTGCTGACGTTGCTAGTGATAGTGAGCATGGTGGTCAGCAAGTAGTGAAGTGAGTTCATAAGGACAGGCAGGGACAACATGGCAAATACACAAAACACGCAAGCTCCGTACTATTTTGTGCCGCAACCATCGCAGTATCCGGTGCTGGCGGGCTTGGCGCTGCTGTTCTTCGGCGTCGGCATGGCCTCATGGGTCAATGGGGTGGCATTCGGACCTTGGGCCGTGCTGCTGGGTGTCGTATCGCTGCTGGTCATTCTGTACTTCTGGTTTGGCGCCGCAATCGCCGAATCTGAAGG
>JBJOQV010000371.1:0-5654 GCA_046049785.1 Pseudomonadota bacterium | reverse complement strand
GGCAACTTCCTGCGCATGATGTTCGGCACGCCCTGCGAAGAGTACAAGGTCAACCCCGTGCTGGAACGCGCGCTGGACCGCATCTTCATCCTGCACGCAGACCACGAGCAGAATGCCTCGACCTCCACCGTGCGCCTGTGCGGTTCGTCGGGCACCAACCCGTTCGCCGCGATTGCGGCCGGCGTGGCCTGCCTGTGGGGTCCGGCCCACGGTGGCGCCAACGAGGCCTGCCTGAACATGCTGGAAGACATCCAGCGCAATGGCGGCATCTCCAAGGTCGGCGAGTTCATGAACCAGGTCAAGGACAAGAACTCGGGCGTGCGCCTGATGGGCTTTGGCCACCGCGTGTACAAGAATTTTGATCCGCGCGCCAAGCTAATGCAGCAAACTTGCAAAGAGGTATTGGCCGAGCTGGGTCTGGAAAACGATCCACTGTTCAAACTGTCGATGGAACTGGAGAAGATTGCGCTGGAAGACGATTACTTCGTCAGCCGCAAGCTCTACCCGAATGTGGATTACTACTCCGGCATTGTGCAGCGCGCGCTGGGCATCCCCACCAGCCTGTTCACTGGAATTTTTGCGCTGGCGCGCACGGTGGGCTGGATTGCGCAGTGGAACGAGATGTTGGCCGATCCCGAGTACAAAATTGGCCGGCCACGCCAGTTGTTCAACGGCGCTACAAAGCGCGATGTGAAACCGATCGCACAGCGCTGAACTTGTCTCCGGTTCGGTACGGCAAAGACCCAAAGGCCGTGCGATCTGCGCGGCCTTTTTTATTGCTCCGCGATGCGTGTGGCAACCAGATCGGCCAGCGCGAGCGCGCCGGTCAGCCCTGGCGATTCAATCCCAAATAGCTGCATTACGCCGGGAGCATCATGTTCGCGCGGGCCGAGAATGCGAAAGTCCGCCGCTTCTTCACCGGGGCCGGAGAGCTTGGGCCGCACACCGCTATAGGCGGGCAGCAGAGCACCGCCAGGCAGCGCCGGCCAGTACTGGCGTGCCTCTTGATAGAAAGAGGCCGCGCGCTGCGGATCGACGGTGTAGTCCAGCGCGTCAGTACTGCTTGTAGTCTGCAGCCACTCTACGTCTGGCCCAAACTTGGCCTGCCCGCCCAGATCAAGCGTGAGATGCACGCCCAGACCACCGTCTGCCGGTACCGGGTAGATTAAGCGTGAAAACGGCGCACGGCCGCTCAGTGAGAAATAGTGGCCCTTGGCCCAATACGGTTTAGGAATGTGCGCCGGATCAAATCCTTCCATGCGCTGCGCCACGGCTTGAGCGCTTAATCCTGCGCAGTTGATGAGCCAGCTGGCCGTCAGTTCAAATGGCGCATCGCCGCCGGTCTGCACGCGCCATCGTTCATCCTGAAAGCGTGCACCGTCAAAACTGCTCTTCAGTGCGAGCAGCGCACCGGCGTTTTGCGCATCGCCCAGCAGGCTGAGCATCAAACCATGGCTGTCAACAATGCCGCTGGAAGGCGACAGAAGCGCAGCCGTGCAGTGCAGTTGCGGCTCAAGCTTGCGCGCCTGGTCTGGCGAAAGGAGCTGCAGGTCCGCTACGCCATTAGCGCTGGCGCGCTGCATGAGTGCGTGTAGTTTGGCGTCGTCTTCATGCCGCGTGCTGACAATCAATTTGCCGCAGCGCTTGAAGGCGATGTTTCTCTGCGCGCAGTATTCATACAGCATCTGCTTGCCGCGCACGCATAGCGCTGCTTTGAGCGAGCCGGGCGCGTAGTAGATTCCGGCGTGAATCACCTCGCTGTTGCGAGACGACACGCCAGTGCCAATGGCGCTTGCTTGCTCCAGCACAATCACCTCGTGGCCACGCAGAGCCAGCGCGCGGGCTACGGCCAAGCCAACGACTCCAGCGCCAATCACAATGCTGTCGATATGATCCATTGGTGTGGACAATTGGATTTGGTTTGTTTGCGCAGCACTTTACGCGATGCGCAGCGTCGCACTATCGATGCACACCACGAGCCGGTCAAGAACAGCAGTACGCAATATCCATGCGCTTTTCGGAGCAAAAATGGCTGAAAAGGCGCGTCAATATTGCGTCACACTGCTTGTTGATGCCCCGCAGCAGCTTTATAGCGTTGCACCACCGCTTCAATCTGTGCCGGGTCGATCACGTCGTGCAAGCGCGCAAATCCTTGCGGCGCGCGCTCATCCACCATGTCCAGAATAATGTCCAGGCCCTCCTGGCGGTTCATCTGCACAATGCTTGCAGTCATGGGGCGCCGCTTGGCCTCATAGTCTTGCAAGGCCAGCGCGGGGTCACTGATTTGCGACAGTGACTGCGCCAGTGTCTGTGCATCCAGAATCGCCTGCGTCGCGCCGTTGCTGCCGATCGGATACATCGGATGCGCGGCATCGCCCAGCAGCGTGGTGCGGCCAAAGCTCCAGCGCGGTAGCGGATCGCGGTCCACCATCGGCCATTCATAAATCGATTGCGCGCCGCGGATGATGGCCGGCACGTTCAGCCATTCAAACTGCCAATCTCCAAATGTGGGCAGCAGATCTTCAATCCGGCCAGGCTTGCTCCAATCCTCGCGCGAGGGCGCGGTGAGCGTACCGCCAATACCGTCGGCCACGCGGATATCGCAAATCCAGTTGATCAGGGATTTGCCGCGGTCCAAGTGCGCGCGCGAGATCGGATAGACCACGAACTTGGCGTACTTGTTGCCGGCCTGCACCATCGTGCGCCCGCCCATGAACGGCGCGCCCTCGGTCACGCCGCGCCACATCATCATGCCGTTCCATTTGGGTGGACCTTCTTCGGGATAAAACTGCGCGCGGATGGCGGAGTGGATGCCATCGGCCGCGATCAGCAGATCGGCTGCGAACTCGCTGCCTCTACCTTCTGCGTCGACTAGATGTATCGCCACACCGTTTTCTTGCAATGCGCAGCCGGTCACGCGCAGGCCAGTACGCAAACTTTGCGGCCCCAGCTGCTCGCGCACGGCGCCAGCCAAGATCATGTGCAAACTACCGCGATGGATTGACAGCTGCGGGTGCGCATAGCCGCCCGCCAGACCACGCAGATCGCGATAAATCGTTTGCCCAAACCGGTTGGCAAACACCAGCGCCTCGGTCTGAATTGCACTGTCTTGCAGTGCCACTTGCAAGCCCAGGCCGGACAACACGCCCACCGCGTGCGGCAACAGATTGATGCCCACGCCGAGCGGCTTGAGTTCGCGTACCGCCTCAAACACCGTGACGCGGTGGCCGGCCTGCGCCAGGCTTAACGCGGCAGTCAGACCGCCGATGCCGCCACCGGCGATGGCAATGTGCAGCGGATGCGCAGAGGCGTGTGTGTCCGGCATACTTTCAAACCTAGTGTTTACGATGATGTTGCGCTGTGCAACAATCAAGCCAAAATATAACCGTGATGTCGCAAATTTCCTAGATCCACCATGGCTAAACGCGTAAATTCTGCTCGCACCGTTGATATCGAGTTGCCTGCCGATGCGCCCGGCAGCATGCAGCGCGTGCCGGGACTGGATTACGGCGTGCTGGATGAACTGATGGGTTATGCATTAAGGCGCGCGCAAAATGCGTTGTATCTGGATTTTTATGCCGCTACCGAAGATTTTGGCTTGAGCCCGCAGCGCTTTGCCGCGTTGGTGCTGATCGAGCGCAACCCCGGCATCCGCCAAGGGCTGCTTGGCCAGGCAATGGGGATCGACCGCTCCGGTGCGCTGCGCCTGGTGGATTGGCTGGAGGCGCGGCATCTGGCAGTGCGCGAACCCAGCGCGGAAGATGCGCGAGTGTGGGGTCTGCATCTCACCATCCCCGGCCGCCGCACACTCGCCGCGATGGAACACGCTGTGCGCCAGCACGATCAAGCGCTGGTGACTGCCCTGGGCAAACAAGGTGCACAACTTAAACCTTTACTCGATGCGCTGGCAAACCTGGCGCCCAATACAGGAGACCAATCATGAAACACCTCAACCGCCGTCAATTCAATACCGTGATCGGCGCAGCACTGGCCAGCACAGCGCTGCCAAATTTTGCGCAGACCAATTTGGCAAAAATCGTGGTGGGCTTTCCGCCCGGTGGCACCGTGGATGCGATGGCGCGGCGCCTGGCAGAAAAGCTCAAGGGCAGCTATGCGGAAAACGTCATCGTTGAAAACAAACCCGGCGCGGGTGGCCGCATCGCGGTGGAAACAGTCAAGAACGCGGCGCCGGATGGCAACACGATTCTGTTTTCACCCGGCTCCATGCTCGTGATCTACCCGCATGTGTATCGCAAGCTCAGTTATGACACCTTCAAGGACATGCTGCCGGTGACGCCGGCCGCCTTGTACACCTGCGCATTTGTGGTTGGCCCCGGCGTGCCGGAGAGCGTCAAGGCGCTTGCGCAATTTGTCGATTGGGCTAAAACCGCGCCCAAGGCATCTTATGCATCGCCCGCGCCGGGCTCGATGCCGCACTTTTTGGGTGATGTATTCAAACGCAAAGCGGGAATCGATTTGCAGCATGTGCCGTACCGCGGCATGGCGCCCGCGGTGCAGGATTTGCTCGGCGGACAGGTGCCCTCCTGCATGGGCGTGCTGGGTGAATTCTTGCCGCACATGGCGTCTGGCCGCGTGCGCGTGTTGGCAGTGACCAGTGAGAAGCGTTCGCGTTTCATGCCAGATGTTCCGACCTTTGCCGAGCTGGGCTACAGGGAAGTGAATGGCACCGAGTGGTACGGCACGTTGTTGCCGGCCAAAACTGACGCCGCGCGTGTCAACAAACTTGCCGAGGTCATTGCCGCCGCGGTGAAAGACCCGCAGGTGGCCGACGGTTTTGCGCAGATTGGATTTGAAGCCACATCCCAGGCGCCGGCGGCGTTTGC
This sequence comes from Pseudomonadota bacterium, assembly GCA_046049785.1. Lineage (GTDB taxonomy): Bacteria > Pseudomonadota > Gammaproteobacteria > Burkholderiales > Burkholderiaceae_C > JBJOQV01. The sequence goes on along the minus strand of JBJOQV010000371.1, from coordinate 810 downwards.
GCAAAGCATGCGCCGCGAGCTGGACTATTGGGGCCCGGTCGTCAAAGCGTCTGGATTCAGCTCAGACGATTGAAACAGAGCTTAAAAAAGCAGTCTACGCATTATCCATGCGGGTTTTGAGCCATTTTTGCTTGAAAAACCGCATGGATATTGCGTAGTCGTTAAGCACCCATTACGCTGAGCCGTAACCAAACACGTCACAGGGCGCTGCATCCATCTGCAGCGGACCTTGCGCCCAGGCCAGCAGCAGCGCGCCATAAGGGCAGGTCATTTGCAGCTGCGTGCCCGGCTCGGCAATGACAAAGCAGTTGGCCCAGGCGAGTTGGCCGTTGATGCTGACCACGCCGCCGCGCACCCAAAACTCGGTCAACGCTGTGGTGGTGAACGCAGGAATCTGCGTTTCCGGGCGAATGAAAATCTGCGCCATGCGGTGATCATCGCCCGTGCCGGCGTAGTCAAAAATCATTTGGCGGCCAATGCCGTCAACCTGCGTCATTACGCGCGGCAACGCATCGATGGTGATGTTTTCATCCGGCATTACATGCGGATCCGGGTTGCGAAACTGCTTGTGATGCGCGCCGGGATGCAGGTTGTAGATCGCGCCGTTATCGGGTAAATAGCTCACCGGCCCTTCACTGCGCGACACCAGCACCGTGCGGCAGTAAGACATGGCGTCATGCGTGGCGCCTTTGCGATTGATGCCGACTTGTCCCTTGAGCACCTCGCCTTGATAGTCAGTGAGCGCGCCATCGATGATCAAGCTGGTCGCCACGCCTTGGTGCTGATGCATACCGGAGCGCGTGCCAGCCT
>JBJOQV010000370.1:0-6299 GCA_046049785.1 Pseudomonadota bacterium | reverse complement strand
AGCCGATCCAGGTCAGCGGGCGCAGGTAGCAGCTTTCCAGTTTGTTTTCGCGCACCACCAGCCTCTGCGCGTCCATCACTTGCTGCGGTGTGAAGGGGATTTTCATGCGCAGAATCTTGGCGCTGTTGAACAGACGTTCGGTGTGCTCTTGTAGGCGAAAAATCGCGGTGCCGTTCACCGTGTTGTAGGCGCGCACGCCCTCAAACGCGCCGCAGCCATAGTGCAGCGTGTGCGTGAGCACGTGGATCTTGGCATCGCGCCACTCCACCAGTTGCCCGTCCATCCAGATTTTGCCATCTCTGTCCGACATTGACATTGTGATTCTCCAATCCCAGCGCCGCTTGGCCAGCGCGCGTGCTTTTTGCAGTCGTTTTCTTCAACCAACGCCAAGTTTAGTGGACAGCCAAATTCGCATGCAGGCGCCGCGCTGGCTTGCCTAGGCGCCCTGCACAGCCGCGCCTCGTGAGCGCCTACACTGCACAGTGTGTCATCAGTAAAACGCCAAGTACTGCTGCTTGCATTCGGGCAAGCGCTTCTGTACGTCAACAACGTCACCCTCATTGCAATCAACGGCTTGGTGGGGTTGAAACTCGTAGAGGCCAATGGCTGGTCGCTCGCGCTTGCCACCTTGCCCGTCACGGCCTATGTGCTAGGCGGCGCGGTGATGACCGTGCCGGCCAGTTTTTTCATGCAGCGCTTTGGGCGGCGCGCCGGCTTTGCGGTGGGTGCGCTGTTTTGCATCGTCGGCATGCTGGTTGCGGCCTACGCCGTGAGCATCGGCAGCATGGTGCTGCTGTGTGCGGCCATCTTTCTGGCCGGCTTTTACAACGCCTTTGGCCAGTACTTCCGCTTTGCGGCGGCCGATGCGGCCGCGCAGTACGAACCCGGCTTTAAAGAAAAAGCGATTTCGCTGGTGCTGGCGGGTGGTATTGCCGGCGGGGTGATCGGGCCGGAAATGTCCAAGATCACGCGCGAATGGGTGGCTACGCCCTTTGTGGGCACCTATATTGCACTGGCCGGGTTCGCGGTGCTCTCGCTTGTGGTGGTGCAGGCGATCCGCATTGCCGCGCCCACCGCGCAGGAAGTTGCCGGGCCGCAGCGGCCGATGCGTGAAATCGCGGCGCAGCCGGTGTTTATCACCGCCGTGGTGTGCGCAATGATCGGCTTTGGCATCATGAATTTGCTGATGACCGCTACGCCGCTGGCCATGAAAGTTTGCGGCTTTTCCTACAACCAGGCCGCCACTGTGATTGAGTGGCACGTAGTCGCCATGTTCGCACCGGGATTTTTCACTGGTAGTCTCAACCAGCGCTTTGGTACGCGCCGCGTCATGCTGGTGGGCGCGCTACTGATGATTCTGTGCGCGATCATCAACCTGAACGGGGTGAGCTATTGGCACTTCTGGGTTGCGCTTGCAGTGCTGGGCCTGGGCTGGAATTTTCTGTACACCGGCGCCACCACGCTGCTGACCACGGCCTACACGCCGGCAGAAAAAGCCAAGGTGCAGGGCATCAATGATCTGGCCGTGTTTCTGACTATGATTACGTCGTCGTTTTCCTCTGGCGTGCTGGTCAACAGCCAGGGCTGGACCAATCTGAACTGGCTGTCGATTCCGTTTGTGGTGTTTGCTGCCGCGGTGCTGGTGTGGATGGCGCTGAAATCGCGCGCGCAATCAGTGGCACAGGCGGCGCGGCCGGCGTGAAGTTTTTCAAGTCACTGATCGCGCCCTACGACCGGGCCGCATTTGCAGACGGCGTGCGCACCATGCTGCCGGCGGGCATCGCGATTGGCTCGTGGGGCCTGGTGACCGGCGTGGCCATGGCCAAGAGCGGTATTCCGGTGAGCTACGCGATTGCGCTGTCTCTCGTTGTGTTTGCCGGCAGCGCGCAGCTCGCAACGCTGCCGCTGATTGTGGCAGGCGCGCCGATGCCGGTGGTCTGGCTAACCGCGCTCATGGTCAATCTGCGCTTTGTGATTTTTTCTGCCGCGCTGCGGCCGTACTTTTCCAATATCCGTTTGCGCCAGCGACTGTTTGCCGGCTACGTGGCGGGCGACTTGGGGTTTGCGCTGTTCATGCAGCGCTTTGGCACGGCCAGCGAGAAAGGTACCAGCGAGCAGCGCGGCTATTTTTACGGTGGCGCGGCCACCAACTGGATTGCCTGGCAGGTAGCTTCCATTGCCGGCATTTTGCTCGCCGCGCTGGTGCCTACCGAGTGGGGCCTGGGCCTGGCCGCGGTGCTGGCGCTGCTTGCGGTGCTGATTCCGATGCTCGCGACCATGCCGGCCGTGGTGGGTGTTGCTACTGCGGGCGCGCTGTCGCTCGTGTTTGCCGGGCTGCCACTCAAGCTTGGGCTGCTGATCAGCATTGCGGCCGGCGTCTGTATTGCGGTGCTGCTTGAGCCGCTCAACCGCAAGCCCGTTGGTAGCGCCAAGGCCAGCCCATGATGCAAGAAACCTCTGCCTGGATGTTTGGCCTGATCATCGCCGGCCTTGGCTTGGTCACACTGGCTACGCGTGCAAGCTTTTATGTGCTGCCTGCATCGTGGCAGTTGCCGCCGCGCGTGGAGCGCGCGTTGCGTTACGCGCCAGCGTGCGCGCTGGCCGCCATCATCGTGCCGGAAGTCTTGCTGCAGCAAGGCCAGATTACGATTTCGCTGAGCAATGACAAGCTCATGGCGGTGATTGCCGCGGGCGTGTTCTTTGCATTCAAGCGTGACATGCTGATGATGATGGGTGTGGGCATGGTGGTGTATACACTTCTGCGGCTCTACGTTTAGGCGCTGCACGCAATATCCATGCGGGTTTTGGGGCAAAAGTGCTTGAAAAAGCGCATGAATAAAACGCTTGATCCCGTCAGTCTTGTGAACAGCGTTCAACGCGCAGACGCGCAGGGCGCTGAGTGATGACTTTCCGTGTTACCTCTGTGTACTCCTCGCCTCCGCGTTGAACGCTTTTGATAGTGCTCTACGCAATATCCATGCGCTTTTTCAGGCAAAAATGGCTCAAAACCCGCATGGATATTGCGTAGTCCTGCTTTTAATCTGAATCGCACGGCCAAACCTCAGGCCGTAATATCCGCGTCATGCCCCACATCTCCGTCGCCAGCTTCAATCTGCTCAACCTCGCGCTGCCGGGCGTGCAGTTTTACGAGAACCAGGACCCGTATACGCAAGAGGATTTTCAGGCCAAGCTGGACTGGATCGCGCGGCAACTGGATGCGCTGCACTGCGATGTGGTGATGTTTCAGGAAGTGTTCAATCTACAGGCGCTGCAGCAGGCCGTGTCGCACAGCGCGTGGATGCGCGGCGCTACAGTGGCCGCGCCGCATGCGGATACGCTGGTGGACGGGCGCTTGCTGCCGCGCCTTGGCATCGCGTCGCGCCTGCCGGTGCGGGAGCTGAATTCGTTTGTCGAGCTGGAGGCTGCCGATCAGGTGCCGCTGCCCGGCGGCGGCGTGCACGCGCGCTTTTCGCGGCCGCTGCTGGAGGCGGTGGTCGATGCGCACGGCCAGTTGCTGCGCGTGATGACCGTGCATCTGAAAAGCAAGCGGCCGGAATGGTTAGACGGGGATGATGAAGACAACCCGGAGTTGCTTGCGCGCGCGCAGCTGCGCAGCCTGATGATGCGTGGCGGCGATGCGTTGGGCGTGCGGCAAAAAGTGATTGACCGGCTGTGGCGCACGCGCGAACCGCTGGTGGTGCTGGGTGACTTTAACGATGTGATTCACGCACAGACCACGCAGCTCATTGCCGCTACCACCTACAAGCGGCGCGACGCACCGCAGCGCGACGCGATGCTGTTTGACGCGTTTGACTTGCAGCGCGCCCGCAGCATTCCGTTTGTGGGGGCGCAGCGGCGCGATACGGCCTACACGCACGCGCATGAAGGTGTGCCCGAAACCATTGACCACATTCTGGTCAGCGAAGAGTTTGCGCCGTTTGCCAAGAACGCACGCGGTTTTGTTGACCGGGTGGATTACTTTAACGATCACTTGGCGCTGCGCAAGCGTGGCGAGCGCGAAGCACGCATCTACAGCGACCATGCGCAGGTGAGCGCGATACTTTTTCTAGACGATGCATCAGAAAATCGAAACGGCGCGGATCCGCGTTGACAAGTGGCTGTGGGCCGCGCGGTTTTTCAAGACCCGCCAGTTGGCTGTGGACGCGATTGAGCGCGGCCGCGTCACCATCGATGAACATGCGGTCAAGCCGTCAAAGGAACTGCGCGGTGGTGAGTTGCTCGCCATCCGCATTGGCGAGCTGACCTGGGAAATTGAAGTGCTGGCTGTGTCCGACAAACGCGGCCCGGCCAGCGCGGCGCGGCTGCTGTACCGCGAAACGCCGGAGGGCGCCAAGGCGCGCATTGAAGCGATTGAACGCAAGCGGCTATATGCCGAGCCAGCACAGCAAGTGGCAGGCCGGCCCACCAAGCGCGACCGGCGCGTGCTGGACGATTTCAAGCGCAGCTAAGGTTTAAAGGCTCTGAAAAGACGCCGATTACGCCCTCCGTTCGGGCTGAGCCTGTCGAAGCCCATTTGCCAACTTCTGTTTTTCCAACCTTTCACAAATCCGTTTCGACAGACTCAGCCCGAACGGATTTGATGAGCGGCTCGTCAAGTTTCTTTGACCATCGCACCGCGCTGCGGCAGCAGCACGCTGGCAATCGCCGCACTGATGGCTGCCAGAGCAATCCAGTCGGCCAGTGCAAGTTGCTCGTGCAGTAGCCAAGCGCCGGAAAACACGCCAACAATCGGAATCATCATCACCGACAAGCCGCTGGCCACCGGCGGCAGCACGCGCGCCAGGTGAAACCACACCACGTGCGCAAACGCGATTGCTACCGCGGCGTTGTAGAGAATCGATGCCCACTCCAGCAGGTTCGGCGCACGCCACTGCGCGCGCTCCACCAGCACGGAACCTAGGCCCAGCACAATCATTGCCATTACCAGCATCCAGAAGGTTGCCGCTACCGTGCTGGCGGAAAGCGGTAGCCGCTTCATCAGGATCGTGCCCCAGCCCCATGCAAACGCGGCCGTGAGCGTGAGTGCCAGGCCAAGCGGCTTGCCGGACAGATGCGTGACTTCGTTGTGCACCAGTGCAATCACGCCCACCAGCGCACACAGCACACCTGCTGCTTGCCGCGTAGACAGTGATTGGCGGTAGATCAGCCCGCTGATCAGCACCACCCAGATTGGCATGGTGTAGGCCAGCACCGCCGCGCGGCCGGAGGAAAGATATTTGATGCCGTAGATGATGAACACGTGCCAGATCAGCACGTTGGGCACGGCCAGAATCGCCAGGTTGCGCCAGTCGGATCGCGGCACGCGCAAACTCTGGCCGGTCGACCTTGCCCATACGAACAGGATCGCCAGGCCCAGCACCATGCACAAAAACCTAAAGCCCATCGGTGCAAAGTCCTGCACACCGGCCTTCATCACCGGCCAGTTCAGGCCCCAGCCGAGCGTGAGAATGAGTAGCAGCCACAGATCGCGGCGGGATAGGTGCGAGGCGTTGGATGACATCGGCAAGCAGTGTACGCGCCTACAATAGCTGCATGAAATTCACTGAAAAACTCAAAGCCGCATGGCAGACCACGGACTCTTTGCTGTGCGTTGGACTGGATCCCGACAAAGACCGTTACCCCGCACCGCTCAAGAACGACCCTGACCGCGTGTTTGCGTTTTGCAAAGCGATTGTGGATGCCACCGCGCCACATTGCTGCGCCTTCAAGCCGCAAATTGCCTATTTTGCCGCGCAGGCGGCCGAACCCGCGTTGCAGCAGCTGATGGACTACATCCGCACACAGTACCCGCAGCACGTGCTGGTGCTGGATGCCAAACGGGGTGACATGGGTGCCACAGCCACGCAGTACGCGCTGGAGGTGTTTGAACGCTATGGCGCCGATGCGGTCACGGTCAATCCGTACCAGGGCTTTGATTCGTTTGAGCCGTACCTGAAATGGGCCGACAAAGGCGTGATTCTCCTGTGCCGCACCAGCAACCCCGGCGGCGCGGAGTTACAGAACCTGGATGTGGGCGGCGAGCGCTTGTTTGAACGCGTCGCCAAACTGGCTGCCGGGCCGTGGAATACAAACGGGCAGCTCGGGCTGGTGGTGGGCGCCACCGTGCCGGCCGAGCTGGCGCGTGTGCGCACGATTGCGCCGCGCATGCCGCTGCTGGTACCCGGCATCGGCGCGCAGGGCGGCGATGTGGTGGCCAGCGTTGAGGCGGGCCGCGATGCAGACGGCTACGGCATGCTGATCAACTCTTCCCGCGCGATTTTGTACGCCAGCAGCGGCGC
>JBJOQV010000369.1:0-5591 GCA_046049785.1 Pseudomonadota bacterium | reverse complement strand
GCCATGGTCAAAGGCTACGAAGCCGCCGGCGAGCCCGAGAAAGCCTTGAGTTATCTACGCGAACTCATGCTGCACACCCGCCAGGCCCAGCAAGAGAACGTCCTCTACCACCACCGCCTGCACCTGGAGCGCTTAGAGGACGAAGCCGCCGCCGCCAGCGGCGCCTTCAAGCTGCTTAAAAAACACCAAGACGCCCTGCAAGGCAAAGTCGCCGAGCGCAACCTGCTCAAGACCCAGCTCGACCAGCTCGAGCGCCTCGCGGTCACCGCAGAGCTGCGCGACGACTCCACCGGCGAGCACTCCTACCGCGTCGGCAAGCTCGCCAGCCTGCTGGCCCAGGAATACGGCTGCGACGAGCACACCTGCTTCATGGTCGATCTGGCGGCGCGGCTGCACGACATCGGCAAAATCGGCATCCCCGACGGCATCCTGCTCAAGCCCGACCGCCTGAGCAAAGCCGAGCGCGAAATCATGCAAACCCACACCACCGTGGGCGCCGAGCTGCTCGCCAAAAGCAACATCCCCCACATGCAGATGGCCGAAGAGATCGCCCGCGCCCACCACGAATGGTGGGACGGCAGCGGCTACCCGCACGGCATCATTGGCCGCGGCATCCCCATTGGCGCCAGAATCGCCGCCCTGGCCGATGTGTTTGATGCCCTGACCCACAAGCGCCCCTACAAAGAGCCCTGGCCGGTGTTCAAGGCGCTGGAAGAGATCAAACGCTTAAGAGGCCTGCAGTTCGACCCCGAGCTGACCGACCTGTTCATCCCGCTGGTGCAGCGCCTGCAGCGCGAGCATGGCGATCTGGATCAATACCTGGGCGAAGAAGCGCGCCAGTCCCCCTTCATCCAGGCACGCCAGAAGATCAGCGAGACCCTGCGGCGCCAGACCGATCCGCGGTTTGATACGCAGCGGTAGGGCGGTCTAGCGTTCAGCGTTTGGCGTCCAGCGTGAACTGCATCCAGTCAGTCCCCTCCCTGCCGTGCGGGGAGGGTGAGGGAGGGGCGCGGTCTTTGTGAGCCAGCCATGCGCCTTTGCTGCACCCCCTCCTAGCCTCCCCCGCGCGCGGGGGAGGAACTGGCTAAGACACGTGTATTTGGCCGCTACGCAATATCCATGCGGGTTTCTGAGCAAAAGTGCCTCAAAAGGCGCATGGATATTGCGTAGAGCGTTTGAGGTGTGTGGCAACAGGCCTCAATTTGCTGTCAAACATCACACGTTTTTCAAACCGCAACCACCACATCCCACTGGGCGGTGAGTTCATTGCCTTTTTGAACCAGGTCGGCAATCAGGCGCTCGCGCGCGGCGTCATTGCGCACGGCGCGCAGCACAAAATCGTTGGCGTAGGCTTCACCGCGCACGTACATCTGCGTGGTCAAAAGCTCTTGGCGGGCTTTGTCTGCGCTGCTCCATACTTTGAAGTGAATATGCGGCGGGCGGCCGGCATAGGGCACCGGTCGAATGGTGCGAAAGGCGTACGCGCCGGATGCGCTCGTGATGGCGCGGCCAAAGCCTTGAAAGCCGCTCTCCGCCCGGTAGATGGTGGGCATGTCATAGGCGTATTGGCCGCGTGCGTCGCATTGCCAGATTTCAACCAGCGCGCCAGCCAGCGGCCGGCCGTCACTGGCAAGAATTCGGCCGCTCAGTGCCAGCGGTATGCCGCGCGAGGCTTCGCGCGCACCGGGTACGGTAAGCAAGTCGCTATCAACGTCTGACCGCGTAGAGAAGAAACTCGCTTGCGGATAAAACGGCCCTTCGGTCTGCGCCGGAGTCGCGGGCAGCGCTGCAGGTTTGGTGTCTGCGTACGCGCAAGGCAGCAGCAGCGCGCCTGCGCCGGCCAGCAGCAGACTGCGGCGGCCAGTATCAATCGAAATGGGAAATGCATTCATGGGTGAAACTCTCCAGCAAAGCTTCACCTCATTAAACGTCACGAATCAGAAAAGTCTGCCTGAGACTTTCCCTACGCAGCTGCTGCGGGATTCACCCTAACCAACCTTGGCGTAGGCGCTTGGTGGCTGCGTTTGCGTCCGGCGCGAGGCTCAGTGTGATCTGATGCGGTCGCGGTTCATCAAGCAGGACGGCAAAGCGCATCAGTTCGTCGCGGCGAAACGCATGCACATCTACTGTGGCGCCGGCCGCGTAACGCGAGAGCAGTTGTTCCAAATTGCTGCTGCCGATGCGCAGGCCGTCCAGCGCCACCAAAGTATCGCCCGCGGATAGTCCGGCGCGGTGCGCTGCCTCGCCGCTGAAGGAGGTGGCAATCACGCACTCGCCACCTGCGGTCTTGGTGCGGATGCCCAGAGACGGAAAAGGCCGCTCCACGCGCGCCGTCCATTGCACGCCAAACTTTGCGAGTAGGCTTGCGAGAGGTAGATCGGCAGTGGATTCTGTGGCCAGCGTCAACGGCTTGTGCAGCGCGCAGCCAGTGGCCTCAAGCAACAGCGCGGGGATTTGCTCAGACGTTACGCCGTGTGGTTTACCCTTGTAGAAGTCGCGGCCAAAGCGCTCCCAGAGCAGGCGCATGAAATCATCCAGCGAACGCTTGCCTTTGGTTTGCTCGCGGATGAGCAGATCAAGATACAGCGCCACCAATGATCCCTTGGTGTAGTAGCTGATGATGGCGTTGGGGCTGTTTTCGTCTTGCCGGTAGTACTTGGTCCACGCATCAAACGAGCTTTGCGCCACTGTCTGTTTTTCGCGTCCCGGATTGCGCAGCACGCCGCTGATGGTTTTGGACAAGGATTTGAGATAGTCCGTCTGGCTCATGACGCCCGCGCGGGCGAGCAGCAGATCGTCGTAGTAGCTGGTAAAACCTTCAAACAGCCACAGCAGCGGCGTGTAGTTTTCCTGCGCAAGGTCGTAGGGCGCGAACACGGCCGGCTTGATGCGCTTGACGTTCCAGGTATGAAAATACTCGTGGCTCACCAGGCCCAAAAAGCCGCGGTAGCCTTCGCTTTGCGCGGCCTGGCCGGCGATGGGCAAGTCCGCGCGGTTGCAGATCAGCGCGGTGCTGGCGCGGTGTTCCAGGCCACCATAGCCATCGCCAACCGCCATGGTCATGAACGTATAGCGGTCTGATGAATCCAGAAACGGCGCTTGCTTGCTCTTGGGTTCAAACAGTTTGATCTGCTGCTCGCAAATTTTTTGTACATCCGCGGCGATGCGCGGCAGATCCAAATTGGGAATCTGCCCGGTAAAGGCCAGATCATGGCGCGCGCCGCAGGCATCAAAACTCGTTTTGGCAAAGGTGCCCAGCTCCACCGGGTGGTCGATCAGCGCGTCATAGCCCGCCGCCGCATAGCGGCCAAACGCCCACGGCTTGGTGCCTTTGGCGCGCGGCAGGCTGGTGGCCACTTGCCAATGCTCCAGACCGGGCGGGGCGATCAGCTCTACCTCGTGCCGCGCTGCTTCGCGTCCGTGCGCGCGCAGAAACACGCTGGTGCCGTTGAAAAAGCCGTGCGTTGCGTCCAGGTGCGCAGTGCGCACGGACAAATCCCAGGCGTACACGGTGTATTCAACAGTAAGCGCGCCACTGCAGGGTGCGGCCACCCAGGTGTGCTTGTCGCGCTTGGCGAGCGCGACCGGCTGGCCGGCAGAACTGGCGCTGATCGTGACGATATTCTTGGCGAACTCGCGGATCATGTAGCTGCCGGGAATCCAGGCCGGCAGGCTGAACACTTGGCCCTCAGGGTCAGGCGCTTCCAGATAAAGCATGACCGAGTACAAGTGCCCATGCGGATCGGCAGGGCATAGTGCGTACAGAACGGAGGCGGATTTACGCGAGCTGGTTTTGCGCGGCATGGAGGTCACCGGGGCTGTCAATGTCCTGCAGAATACCCGGATCGTCCACGTCTATGCGCGTGACTGCGTGGCCCGCCAGCACGCTGCGCGCACCTGTATCGCCCGTGAGCGTGATGAGTTCGCTGCGCAGGCTGGCGGCAAAGCCCACCGGGTGGCCGCGCTGCTCACCCACATACGGCGCAGCGATGGCCACATTGCCGCCTGGCTGCGTCAGCGCACGCACGAGCGCGGCGTAAGTGGTCTTGCGGATGCACGGCATGTCTGCCGGCGCAATCAACCAGCCCGATTCGCTAAAGGTCTGCCGCACCGCCTGCGCAATCACGTCGCCCATGCCGCCCGTACACAGTAGCGTGTTGATGCCCAGCATGCGGCACATGGCCGCCGCCGCGGGCGGTGTGGACTTGCTGATCGCCACGCGCACCTCGCAGCGCGAGGCGATTGCGCGGGTGAGCGCATGCGCAAACACGGTGGAATCGCTAAGCAGCGCGTCCAGCTTATGGTCCGCACCGCCGGCGGCGCGCCAGCGCTCGCTTTTGCCGGCTGCCAGCAGCAGAACAACCGGCTGGCTCGTCATGGCGAAGCAGGCGCCGCCAGCTCGCGCAGCACTTCAGCGGCGGGACGCACCACTTGGCCTTGCTTGATCAAGTATGGCTTGCCGGTCGTGCCCGATTTGCTCGCGCACAGTTCGATAAACGCTTGCACGCTTGCGGCCTCTTTACATTGCGCCTGCCATTTTCGCTGCAAAAATTCCTTGGCGTAGGCGGGAGAGTAGCTTTTGTCGTTGCGGATAAATGTGGCTTCTTTCAGCGAACCCACGCGGTTGATGAGTTGCTGGATGTCTTTGTTTGCGTCTGCGTGGGCGGGTGAAAACACGGCAAAAGCTAAAAGTAAGCACGCAGTATTCATGCGCATTTTGAGGCAAAAATGGCTCAAAATCCGCATGGATATTGCGTGAAGCAGGTTGTGGGTACGACGAATCTGCATAATTCCCTTCGCCTGTTGCCAGCGAGGGCTAAAGTGGGTTCGCAAAACAAAACGTGACGATCACGCTATTTTGCTACAACCCTCACCCTAACCCTCTCCCGCGCGCGGGAGAGGGGATAAGAGGGGATACATCCCGCGTGTATCGCTACGCCGTCTTTAAATCAAACGGCATCGACCGCAGCCGCTTGCCGGTAACTCGCGCGATGGCATTGGCAAACGCAGGCGCGAGCGGCGGCAGGCCGGGCTCGCCCATGCCTTTGGGTGGATCGGCGCTGGGCACGATGTGCACCGCCACTTCGGGCATATCGCTGATGCGCGGCACGCTGTAGGCGCTGAAGTTGGTTTGCTCGACCACGCCGTTTTTCAGCGTGATCGCCTCGCCGGGCATGCAGGTGCCCAGCCCCATCAACGCCGCGCCTTGCACCTGCGCCTCGATGGCGCGCGGGTTCACCGCCAGGTTGCAGTGCACGCCGGCGGTGACTTTGTGCAGCTTGGGTACGCCATCTGTGACGGAGGCTTCCACCACAAACGCCACTACCGATTCAAAGCTCTCATGCACCGCGACGCCAAACGCGCGGCCCGCGGGCAACTGGGTTTTGCCGTAGCCTGACTTTTCAACCGCCAAGTCAAGCGCCGCGATGTGGCGCGGATGTTTCTTGGCATCGATGAGTTTTTTGCGCAGTGCCACCGGGTCTTGCTTGGTGGCGACGGCTAGTTCATCGAGCAGGGTTTCCATTGCGTAGGCGGTGTGGGTGGAGCCCACAGAGCGCCACCACAGCACCGGCACGTTTTGCTTGGGGTGA
>JBJOQV010000368.1:0-3296 GCA_046049785.1 Pseudomonadota bacterium | reverse complement strand
CGCCAGTGTGGGCAAGTGGCAGCCGCGCGTACCACGCGAGCGCGCCAACTTTGTGGCTACTTACGCGGTGGATGATGCGTGGTCAGCCACACTGGGCGCACGCTATAGCGGCAAGCAGTACGGCACGCTGGACAATGCAGACCCCAATGGCGATGCGTACACCGGCTTTTCGCGCTTCTTTGTCGTCGATGCGCGGCTGCGTTACGCCATCAATCAGCACTTCACCGCGGCGCTGGGCGTGGACAACCTGAACAACACCACCTACTGGGCCTTTCACCCCTACCCGCAGCGCACTTGGGTGGCGGAGCTGAAGGCAAAACTTTGATCAGACTTTTCTTTAGTGGAGAACTCAAATGAAAAAACGTTTCCATCATTCAATCGCCCTATCAACGGTGCTCACGCTCTTGTCTTCGCCCGCGTTTGCGCATGTGGTGCTGGAGCAAAAGACCGCGGAAGCGGGTAGCTACTACAAAGCCACGCTGCGCGTAGGCCACGGCTGCAAGGGCAGCGCCACCACCTCGATTCAAGTCATGCTCCCCGAAGGTTTTCGCGGCGCGCGGCCCATGCCCAAACATGGCTGGACGATTAGCGCACCCAAAGTAAAACTCGCGCAACCCTATCAAAGCCACGGCAAAACCATCAGCGAAGATGTCAGCACCATCACCTGGAGCGGCGGCCCGCTGCCGGATGCGTTCTACGATGAGTTCGTGCTCTTTGGCAAACTGCCGGCCAAAGCCGGCACGGTGCACTTCAAAGTACTGCAGCAATGCGAAAGCGGCAGCAACCCGTGGGTGGAGATTCCACCGCCGGGTGTGAAAGCAGAGTTTCCTGCGGCTGCGCTTGAACTCACCGCACCCAAGAGCAGCGAGCACGCAGGGCATAAGCACTAAAATGCCTGCATGGCCAACAAGTCGCACTCCACACGGCAAAAGCTGACGTTCAAACTGCCCGTTGCCAAACCGCGCAACCCGCTCGTGGTACCGGCGGGCAAGCGCAAAGCGGGCAGCCACGCGCCTGACCCGAGCGCGGTGCGGCAAGCCGAGAAGCGCAAGCTGAAAAAGCTGCTGGATGAATCTTGACTGATCTCAAATAGCGCTACGCAATATCCATGCGCTTCTTCAAGGCATTTTGCCTCAAAAAGCGCATGGATATTGCGTAGAGCATGTGTGCACGTCGCCTCCGGCGTAGTTTGTGCTTGCAGCGTTCACACCCATTCGCCACGGAGAGCGCCGTGCAATCCGTGGCGGACTTTCTGCAGCTCGCCGCAAAAATGCAAGCCATCAAAGACCAATCGCCCAGCGGTGTGCGGATGCGCGTCGATGTGCTGGTGAATCAGTTAAGCAGCCCGCCGCGCCGGCCCGGGGGCGCAAGAATCCGCCGGCAATCAGTTAACTGCCGTGCGGATGCGCGCCGCCACGGCAACGGTTCACCTCAATCGATACATGCGCAAGCTGCGGCAGATGTGAAAGCCGCGCGCGATACACATCCGGCGGCTGCGGTGCATCGGCCACGATGCAGGCAATCAGTGCGTAGCGCTCGCGGCCCACGCGCCAGACGTGCAGATCGGCCACTTGCGCGTCACCGTCCGATTGCAATGCAGCCCTGGCTTGCGCGGTGATCGGCGCGTCCATCTCGGCATCCAGCAGCACGCGCGCGCTGCTGCGCATCAGGCCCAACGCCCACCAGGCAATCACCACACTTGCGGCAAGGCCGATCAGCGGATCAAGCCATGTCGCACCCCACAACCACGCGGTGGTCAGCGCGATGATGGCCGCCACCGAGGTGGCCGCGTCTGCAAGCACATGCGTGAACGCGGCTTGCAGATTATGGTCTTGATGGCTGTGGCCGTGATGATCTTCGTGCTTATGATCATCTTCTTGATCATCGTCATGATGATGCGCATGCGGCGGCTTGAGCAGCAGCGCCGATACGATGTTGACCACCAGGCCGATCACGGCAACGATGAGCGCTGCGCGTGCGTCAATCGGCTCGGGCCGCAGCAGCCGCTGCGCCGCTTCCACCGCAATCATCAGCGCCACAATCCCCAGCGCCACGCTGCTGGCAAAACCGCCCAGCACCTCGATCTTCCAGGTGCCCCACGCATAGCGCGCATGGCCGCGGTGTTTGCGCGCGAGCCAGTAGGCATATAGGCTGACACCAAAGGCGGCAGCATGCGTGCCCATGTGCCAGCCATCTGCCGTCAGCGCGAGGGATCCCGTGAACATTCCAGCAGTAATTTCAACCACCATGGTGATCAGCGTGATGGTCAGCACAAGCATTAACGAACGCTCGCCACGCATGCTGCCTTCATCAAACTGGTGGCTGTGACGCCATGGGCTCAGGTCATGCGCATGCATGCTTCGTGCTCCTCGCTTCAGGCAATCGCTGAACACAGGCATCGCCTGCATACGGTGTCTGCATACTCCGCCGGGTTATGTGACCGTGAGCCGCGCATGTAGCGCAGGAATTTGTCCTCATATCCGCACTCGTCGCAGGCGCAAGGCATTGGATATGACTGATACAGAGCTCAAACTCATTGCCAGTGCAGCAATCATGGGCGATAGTAGCCAGCCTGTCAGCGGGTAAAAAACGCCTGCCGCCAGCGGCAGGCCCAGCGCGTTGTAGATTAACGCAAACACCAGGTTTTGCTTCATATTGTTTACGGTGGCTTGCGATATGGCGCGGGCACGGGCAATACCGCGCAAATCGCCCTTCACCAGGGTGACGCCGGCGCTGCTCATGGCTACGTCAGTGCCGGTGCCCATGGCAATGCCTACGTCGGCCCGCGCGAGTGCCGGCGCATCATTGATACCGTCACCGGCCATGGCCACCTTGTGCCCGCTCAACTGCAAACGCTCGACTAGCGCGAGTTTGTCTGCCGGTGTCACTTCTCCATGTACTTGTTCAATGCCCAGAGTTGCTGCCACCGCTTTGGCGGTGGTCAGCCCATCGCCGGTCGCCATGATCACGCGCACACCATCACTGCGCAGCTGATCCAGCGCCTCGCGCGAACTGTCCTTCACAGGGTCGGCCACCGCCATCAATCCCGCCGGCGCACCATCCACCCCCACATACACCACGCTTGCGCCCTGAGTGCGCAGCGATTCCGCCTGTGCCGCAAACGGCGCGACTTCAATGCCCTCTTGTTTCATCAAGGTGGAATTGCCGATGATAATTCGCCGACCATTCACCTGTCCGCGCACGCCAATACCGCTGCTGGACTCAAACTGCTCTGCGCGATGTAGCGGAATATTTTGATCGCGCGCAGCAGCCACAATGGCATGCGCAAGGGGATG
>JBJOQV010000367.1:0-5724 GCA_046049785.1 Pseudomonadota bacterium | reverse complement strand
CAAGGGCGGTAACACCGGCGCGGCAACGCTGGTGGGTAAGACTCTGGCTGAGCGCGCCAAAGCGGCTGGCATCGAGGCGGTCGCGTTCGACCGTTCGGGGTTTCGTTATCAGGGCCGCGTGAAAGCGCTGGCAGACGCCGCGCGCGAAGCCGGCCTGAAGTTCTAAGCGCAGCACGTTAAGGACAAGCGTTATGGCAAAGATGCAAGGCAAACCGCAAGTCGCAGAAGAGCGCGATGACGGTCTGAAGGAAAAAATGATCGCGATCAACCGCGTCACCAAAGTGGTGAAAGGTGGTCGGATCATGGGTTTCGCTGCGTTGACTGTTGTCGGTGATGGTGACGGTCGCATTGGCATGGGCAAAGGCAAGGCGCGTGAAGTGCCGGTTGCCGTGCAAAAGGCTATGGAAGAAGCGCGCCGCAAGATGATCAAGGTTTCGTTGAAAAACGGCACTTTGCATCACACGGTGAATGGCCGTCATGGCGCAGCGTCGGTGATGATGTCGCCGGCGCCTGAAGGTACCGGCGTAATTGCTGGCGGCCCGATGCGCGCGATTTTTGAAGTTCTTGGCGTGCGTAATGTGGTAGCCAAGAGCCATGGCTCGACCAACCCATACAACATGGTGCGTGCAACGCTGGACGGTTTGACCAAGGTGATGACGCCTGGCGACGTGGCGGCAAAGCGCGGCAAGTCCGTTGAAGAAATTCTCGGCTAAGAAAGAAGCGGCCAGATGAGCAAGAAAACTTTGAAAGTAACGCTGGTGCGTTCTCCCATCAGCTGCAAGGCCGATCACCGTGCAACGGTGACTGGTCTGGGCCTGCGCAGAATGCACAGCTCCCGCGTGCTGGAAGACACCCCAGCGGTGCGCGGCATGATCAACAAGATCGCTTACCTGGTGAAGGTGGAGCAGTAATGGAACTGAATACGCTCAAGCCCGCTGAGGGCGCAAACAAACCGCGCCGCCGCGTAGGCCGCGGTATTGGTTCGGGCCTTGGCAAAACTGCCGGTCGCGGTCACAAAGGCCAAAAGTCGCGTTCAGGTGGCTTTCACAAGGTCGGTTTTGAAGGCGGCCAAATGCCTTTGCAGCGTCGTCTGCCCAAGCGCGGCTTCACTTCGCTGACCAAAGAGTTTGATGCGACGGTGCGTCTGTCTGACTTGCAGCGGCTGCCGATTGCAGAAATCGACATGCTGGCGCTGAAGCAAGCCGGCGTGATTTCGCAAATGGCGCGCGAAGCAAAAGTCATTGCGAGCGGCAAGCTTGATCGCAAAGTCAGCCTTAAGGGCTTGGCGGTGACTAAGGGTGCAAAAGCAGCGATTGAGGCTGCGGGCGGTACGGTGGCGTAAGCCGCCAACGGCAGATATCGGAGCAAGATTCTTTGGTCACAGCAGCAACACTAGGCAAACAAGGCAAGTTCGGCGATCTGCGCAAGCGGCTCGTCTTTCTTGTCTTGGCGCTGGTTGTGTACCGCATCGGCACACACATCCCTGTTCCTGGGATTGACCCTGATCAGTTGCGCGCATTGTTTGCGCAGAATCAGGGCGGTATCCTGGCTCTGTTCAATATGTTCTCGGGCGGCGCGCTGTCACGCTTTTCTGTTTTGGCGCTTGGCATCATGCCGTACATTTCTGCGTCGATCATCATGCAGTTGATGACGTCGATCGTGCCCAGTCTGGAAGCGCTCAAGAAAGAGGGCGAAGCCGGTCGCCGCAAGATCACTCAGTACACACGCTATGGCACTTTGTTGCTGGGTACATTCCAAGCCATCGGCATTGCGGTTGCGCTTGAGTCGCAACCCAATCTAGTGATTGATCCTGGTTTCATGTTCAAGTTCACCTGTGTTGTCTCGCTGCTGACCGGAACCATGTTTCTTATGTGGCTGGGTGAGCAAATTACCGAGCGCGGGTTGGGCAACGGGATCTCGATCATTATTTTCGCAGGCATTGCGGCAGGCCTACCAACTGCGATTGCCCAGTTCTTTGATCTGGTGAGCAAAGGATCGATTGGCGCATTCTCCGCCATATTCATCATCGCCTTGGTGGCGCTGGTGACTGCGGTCGTGGTGTTCATCGAACGCGGGCAACGCCGCATCGTGGTGAATTACGCAAAACGCCAAGTTGGCAACAAGATCTACGGCGGGCAGTCCTCGCATCTGCCGCTAAAGCTGAACATGTCCGGCGTGATTCCGCCGATTTTCGCTTCGTCGATCATTCTGTTCCCCGCCACGATCGTGAGCTGGTTTGCAGCAGGCGATGGACTGCGCTGGTTGAAGGATATGGCGGCGGCGCTGTCTCCGGGGCAGCCGCTGTATGTGGCCTTGTATGCCGCGATGATCATTTTCTTCTGCTTCTTCTACACGGCCCTGGTATTCAACAGCCGCGAAACAGCAGACAACCTGAAGAAAAGTGGTGCGTTTGTGCCCGGCATCCGCCCAGGCGAACAGACGGCCAAGTACATTGACAAGATATTGATGCGTTTGACCTTGGCCGGCGCGATCTATATCACGTTGGTATGCCTGGTTCCAGAGTTCCTGCATTTGCGCTTTAACGTGCCGTTTTATTTTGGTGGCACATCGCTGCTGATCATTGTGGTGGTCACCATGGATTTCATGGCGCAGGTGCAGGCGTATGTCATGAGTCACCAGTATGAATCGCTCCTGAAGAAGGCCAACTTCAAGGGTGCCAACCTACCGGTGCGCTAAGCATTAGGATTTGAATGTCAAAAGACGACTCGATTCAGATGCAAGGCGAAGTGGTGGAGAATCTTCCAAACGCCACCTTTCGCGTAAAGCTTGAAAACGGCCATGTGGTATTGGGACATATTTCCGGCAAGATGCGGATGAATTACATCCGCATACTGCCGGGCGACAAAGTCACGGTGGAGTTGACCCCCTACGATTTGTCGCGCGCGCGGATTGTGTTCCGCGCTAAGTAACGATCCAACGAACGGATCACGGAGAACATTATGAAAGTGCTCGCTTCGGTCAAGAAAATTTGCCGCAAGTGCAAGATCATCAAACGCAACGGCGTGGTCCGCGTGATCTGTACGGATCCGCGCCATAAGCAGCGTCAAGGTTAATCGGAGAGTTTTATGGCACGTATTGCCGGCATCAACATCCCGAACCATCAGCACGCCGAGATCGGCCTGACCGCCATCTACGGTGTTGGCCGTCCGCGCGCCCGCAAGATTTGCGAGGCCGCTGGTGTGCCGCTGACCAAAAAAGTCAAGGATCTGGACGATAACGATCTGGAACGCATTCGCGAGGCGGTGGGCAAGTTCACCGTTGAAGGCGATCTGCGCCGTGAGATCCAGCTATCCATCAAGCGCTTGATCGATCTGGGCGCTTATCGTGGCACGCGTCATCGCCGCGGTCTGCCGGTTCGCGGCCAACGCACCCGTACCAATGCGCGTACCCGTAAGGGCCCGCGTAAGGCCGGCGTGACGCTGAAGAAATAAGGTAAAGGATTTTTCATGGCTAAATCACCCGCCGCCAACGCAGCCGCACAGCGCGTTCGCAAGAAGGTTCGCAAGCAAGTGTCCGAGGGCATTGCCCACGTACACGCTTCGTTTAACAACACGATCATCACGATTACCGATCGGCAGGGCAACGCGCTGTCGTGGGGTACTTCGGGTGGTCAGGGCTTCAAGGGTTCGCGCAAGTCAACGCCGTTTGCTGCCCAAGTTGCAGCTGAAGCAGCGGGCCGTGCGGCGCTGGAATACGGGATCAAGGCCTTGGATGTGCGCATCACTGGCCCTGGCCCCGGCCGTGAGTCTTCGGTACGCGCCTTGAACGCGCTCGGTATCCGCGTGACGTCCATCACTGACATCACGCCGGTGCCGCATAATGGTTGCCGTCCGCCCAAGCGCCGCAGGATTTAAGAAAGATTGCTGGTTTTGCCTGTGTGCAAAGCCGGTGTGTTTTGTGGAGTGGTGCCCGTGGCACGCCGCTTCCATGTTTAACCAAGCCCACTGTCGGTGCAGCCCCGCATCGACTGACTGCCCGGATGGTCCGGGTGGAATGAAACGAAAAGGAAACATCTGTGGCACGTTATCTAGGCCCTAAAGCAAAACTGTCGCGCCGTGAAGGCACCGACCTGTTTCTCAAGAGCGCACGCCGCTCGCTCGACTCCAAGTGCAAGCTTGACTCCAAGCCTGGCCAGCATGGCCGCACCTCCGGCGCCCGTACGTCGGACTATGGCAACCAGCTGCGCGAGAAGCAAAAAGTCAAACGCATGTATGGAATTCTCGAGCGTCAGTTCCGCCGCTATTTTGAAGAAGCCGACCGCATCAAGGGCAATACTGGGGAGAACCTAATCGCCCTGCTCGAGCGCCGCCTGGATAACGTGGTGTACCGCATGGGCTTTGGCTCCACGCGCGCAGAAGCGCGGCAACTCGTGAGCCACAAGGCAATTGTGCTGAACGGTCAGGCGGTAAACATTCCGTCGATGATGGTCAAGGCTGGCGACACGGTCGCGATTCGTGAGAAGTCCAAGAAGCAGTCGCGCGTGGCGGATAGCCTGCAGCTCGCGGAGCAATCTGGCTTTCCGCAATGGGTTTCAGTGGACCCCAAGAAGATGGAAGGGGTGTTCAAGCAGGTTCCTGACCGCGCTGATGTCGCGCAGGACGTGAATGAAAGCATGATCGTCGAGTTGTATTCACGCTAATCCGCTTGCCGTTTTGTAAAGCTCGCCAGACATGGGCAGTGTGCCCTGAAGGCGGGCTGTGTGCATTGATAAAAGGAAATTCGCATGGCCAATACCCCTTTCCTGAAGCCGCGCAATATCGAGGTTGAAGCTCTCGGGCCTTTCTCCGCAAAGGTCACGATGGAGCCCTTCGAGCGCGGCTACGGCCACACGCTGGGCAATGCATTGCGCCGCGTGTTGCTGTCCTCCATGGTGGGCTACGCGCCCACCGAAACGACCATTGCTGGTGTGGTACATGAATACTCCACCATCGACGGCGTACAAGAAGACGTGGTCGACATTCTGCTCAACCTCAAAGGCGTGGTGTTCAAGCTGCATAACCGCGACGAAGCCACCGTTACCCTGCGCAAGTCGGGCGAAGGCATTGTCACGGCGGCAGACATTGAGCTGAGCCACGACGTGGAAATCATCAATCCAGAGCATGTCATCGCCAACCTGGCCGGCGGCAAGCTGGAGATGCAGGTGCGCATCGAAAAAGGCCGCGGTTATGTGCCCGGCAACGTGCGCGCCTTTTTGGATGACCATAGCAAAACCATCGGCCGCATTGTGATGGACGCTTCGTTCTCGCCCGTGCGCAAAGTCAGCTACGCGGTGGAAAGCGCCCGCGTCGAGCAGCGTACCGATCTGGACAAGCTCGTCATGCACATCGAAACCAACGGCGCCATTTCGCCGGAGGAAGCAGTGCGCCAGTCAGCCCGCATTCTGGTCGATCAGCTTTCCGTATTTGCCGCGCTCGAAGGCCAGACTGAAGTGGTTGAAGCGCCAGTGCGCACCAACGTGCAGGTTGATCCGCTGCTGATGCGTCCAGTGGACGATCTGGAACTTACCGTCCGCTCGGCCAACTGCCTCAAAGCAGAGAACATTTACTACATCGGTGATCTGATCCAGCGCACCGAGAACGAGCTGCTCAAAACGCCCAACCTTGGCCGCAAGTCGCTCAACGAAATCAAAGAAGTGCTTGCCGCGCGTGGTCTCACACTCGGCATGAAGCTTGAAAATTGGCCGCCGGCAGGGCTGGACCGGCC
>JBJOQV010000366.1:0-3125 GCA_046049785.1 Pseudomonadota bacterium | reverse complement strand
ATGCCAATGCTGTATGCCGCCCCGGCCAGCAGCGCTGCCGGGCCGCGGCCGATGCGCATGAACTCGCGGTAGCAAAAATCATCCGCAAAGGCTTTGTCGCCCGCTGCGTGCAACAGCGCTGCCGAGCGGCGCACCACGCGGGAATTGATCGCCCCCATGATGAACGGCCCGAGCCAGGCATTGAAATCCGCATCGTGCTGTGGCGCGACCGGGTCTTTGTGATGAAAGGGGCTCGCCGCAGCGGTGCCGGGCGGGTTGAGCAAGAATAAATCCTGCAGTGCTGCTTGTTCACCGCTTTCCACAATATTGATCAGTGATGCGAATGTGCCGCCGTTCAGGCCGCCGCGCATCGAATAACTGGCTTTTACTTGGGTGCACGGCTCACCATGTTCACGCCACAGCGCATGCGCCACCAGATACGTACCCAGATCGGAGGGTACCGAATCAAAGCCGCAACCCGGAACGATGCGCGTGCCGCTTGCCGCAGCCTCTTCATGATGCGCATCGATCAGCGTACGGACCCACGGTGTCTCGCCCGTGATATCGACATAATGCGTGCGCGCCGCCACGCAGGCGGCCACCAGCTTGCTGCCGTACAGCGCATACGGCCCGGCGGTGGAAAGCACAACGCGCGTACTGGCGGCCAGAGCGGCCAGCGCTGCGTCGTCCTGCGCATCGGCTACAAGAATGCCGGCCTCTTTGGCCGCCGCGCCAAACCGCGCACGCACCGCCTCCAGCTTGGCCGCATTGCGCCCGGCCAAGGCCCAGCGCAGGCCCTTGGCGTGGCGCGCAAAGTACTCCACGGTCTGCGCGCCGACAAAGCCGGTGGCACCGTAAAGAACAACGTCATAGGGGCGTTTTTGTGCCGCCATCATTTGGTGCCAAAGATTCGGTCGCCCGCGTCACCCAGGCCGGGCAGAATGTAGCCATGGTCGTTGAGCTGCCGGTCGATGCAGGCGGTGTAGATTGGCACATCCGGGTGCGCGTCGTGAAATGTTTTGATGCCTTCCGGGCAGCTCACCAGGCAGACAAACTTGATCGAGCGCGGCTTGGTTTCTTTGAGCCGCTCTACCGCGGCTACGGCGGAGTTGCCGGTGGCGAGCATCGGGTCCAGCACGATCGCATCGCGCTCTTTCATGCCGGTGGGCATCTTGAAGTAGTACTCCACCGCCGTGAGTGTTTTAGGGTCGCGGTACAGGCCGATGTGGCCTACACGCGCGCCGGGGATCACGGTAAGCATGCCATCCAGAATGCCCAGCCCGGCACGCAGAATTGGCACGAACACGATTTTTTTGCCGTCGATCAGCTTGGACTGCATGGTTTCCAGCGGCGTGTCGATGGTGACTTCGTGCATCGGCATATCGCGCGTGATTTCATAGGCCATCAATGTAGACACTTCATTGACCAGGCGGCGAAAGCTGCTGGTGGAAGTTTCACGTTTACGCATCAGCGTCATTTTGTGTTGCACCAGCGGGTGGAGGATATGGTGGACTTGTCTGGTCATCGTTTTCTTTCTTTGTGCAGGTCTAACTCAAAGTGGGGCAGTTCACCCTCATCCCAACCCTTCTCCATGGCAGGGAGAAGGACTTAACCCCCCTCTCCCTTGAAGGGACAGGGTAGGGGTGAGGGTGCGGTGCCGCTTGTCATGAAAAAGTTTTCCTGAATTATCAAGCCGAAACATCGCGTCAAAATACCGTTCCATCACTAATGATCTGAATTGGCGGCAGCCCGCCACGCAGTTCTTGCGCGCGGACGCGCCCGGCCGCCCAGGTTCCGCCCTCCAGTATGCAGGCCAGTGGCATTTCCTGCGCGCTCTTGCCAAGCAAGCTGCGCACCAGCGGCGCCAATTCATCCAGCAGCGCCACCGTCAGCGCGCGCCACTCGACAATCAGCTCGGACGAGGGCAGATGTGGTTTGCTCGTTACCTCGGCCTGCTTTGGCACGAGCACGCCGGTGTCGATCAACAAGCCGCCGTTGCGGTACTCCGGCAAACCGGTGAGCGCGTCCAGCCCGGTGACTTGTATGTCTGCCCACTCAAACGGCTCGAGCAGGGAGTAGGTCAGCCATTGCGACAGCTTGTGAAACGGCACCCAGCCTGCGCTGCCGCCACCCCCGCCCGCATGCGGATGCGGCCAGCAGTCGCCCAGCGGCTGGCCGTTCAGCGCATTGCCCGCGGGCCAAATGGCTGACAGGCCGTCCAGCAGAGCGGCCAGAATTTCGCTCGCCGACACACTGCGTTTGCCGCCTGCGGTAAGTACATTCAAAAGCGCGCCCGGTCTTCCATCAGCACCAAACAGATCAGGCCGTGCGGCGAGCGCTTTGCCGAGCGATTGCATGAGCGCAGCACGCCCGGCCAGCCCCACAAGCGGGTTGGATTCACTGACTTGAAACCCACGCGCGAGTGCACTCAGGTCGATGTGTTGCAAACCGTTGGCATCTGCGCGCAGCGGCGCATCTGCAGCGGAAGAAAACGCGCCAGCCATGAACATGTGAAAGCTCGCGACGCCCAGCCCCTCGCTGCGCGCGAGTGTTTGCTGCGTGCCCGCTTCGGTAAAGCGCCACGCATCGCCCGCACCTGCATCAAGCAGCACGCTGACCACAGCCAGATCAATCTGCGCCGTCGCGCGCTCAAAGGTCGTCGCGCCGCGCAGACGAAAATTCAGTTCGCGCAGCCGGTCAACACCGCCCGCTTCAAAATGCCGCCAGCGGCTGTGATAGGGCGTGATCAAGCTTGGATAGCGCTGCCGCGTGACCGCCGCCACAATGCCCGCCGCGTGCGCGAGCTTGGTGTCATCCACGGTGAACCACTGTGATCGGCCCTTGCGCGCCGCAGCCAGAATATTCTCGCTGCGTTCGCGGATGGTGTGCGGATTGCGCAGCGCAGCCACGGGGTCGGCCGACACCAGACCGTAGTGCGGCTCGCGCCGCAGCGCTTCATTCATTCAGCCCCCGGCCTTTCGCTGCAGCCAGCGCCTCTTTATCTGGCACCGCGCCGTCAGTAAAGTAGCCGGCCGCCATCTTGGCATCCATCTCCACGCGCGCATCCGCGGGAATCAGTTCATCTGGAATCGGCACGCGCTCGCCAATCTCAATGCCGGAATCCGTGATGGCATCAAACTTCATGT
>JBJOQV010000365.1:0-4342 GCA_046049785.1 Pseudomonadota bacterium | reverse complement strand
AATCAACCCATGCTGGCTCCCCGCGATGACTGCGCGGGCGCAGGACTGCCGCCTGCGCGCTCAAAACCTGATCGGTAGCCAAGTATTGCACTTACTCGGCGGCTTCTTCCACCCCGCGCGTGGCTACCTCAAAGTGCGCGCGGATTTTGTTTTCTATTTCTAAGGCTAGCTCAGGTTTTTCACGTAAATACTCACGAGTGTTGTCTTTTCCTTGCCCAATTTTTTCGCCGTTGTAGGCGTACCACGCGCCGGATTTGTCCACTACACCGCTTGTTGCGCCTAAATCAATAATCTCGCCATGGCGGCTGATTCCTTCGCCGTAAAGAATGTCAAATTCGGCTTGCTTAAACGGCGGGGCGACTTTGTTTTTCACCACTTTCACCCGCGTTTCGCTGCCAATCACTTCTTCGCCTTTTTTGATTGAACCAATGCGGCGGATGTCCAGCCGCACCGAGGCGTAGAACTTCAGCGCGTTGCCACCGGTGGTAGTTTCCGGGCTGCCGAACATCACGCCAATCTTCATTCGGATCTGGTTGATGAAGATGACCATGGTGTTGGTCTTTTTGATGGTGGCAGTGAGCTTGCGCAGCGCTTGGCTCATCAGGCGCGCCTGCAGGCCGGGCAGAGAATCGCCCATCTCGCCTTCAATCTCGGCCTTGGGCACAAGCGCGGCCACTGAGTCGATCACAATCAAGTCCACGCTGCCGCTGCGCACCAGCGCGTCGGCGATCTCCAGCGCCTGCTCGCCGGTGTCGGGCTGGCTAATCAGCAGATCTTCCAGCTCAACGCCCAGTTTGCCGGCGTACTGTGCATCCAGCGCGTGCTCGGCATCGATAAATGCGCAGGTACCGCCCAGCTTTTGCATCTCAGCAATCACCTGCAGCGTGAGCGTGGTCTTGCCGGAGGATTCCGGCCCGTAAATTTCAATCACGCGGCCGCGCGGCAGGCCGCCGATGCCCAAAGCGATATCCAGGCCCAGCGAGCCGGTAGATACCACCTGAATGTCGTGCTCGTGAGAATCTTCACCCAGCCGCATGATCGAGCCTTTGCCAAACTGCTTCTCGATTTGCTGCAGCGCTGCGGCCAGCGCTTTGGCTTTTTCGTTATTAAGTGCTTTTACCGGAGCGTCCATGGGTTTTTCCTTCGATTTCAATGGGTTAGCCTACTTTAGGTGTGTTGAATAGAACTGGGTTCTTATACAGACTGGATGAATGAACAGCACTTTATCGGGTTTCATACAGGCATGTAAATAGATTTTTCAGTCAGTTTATATGACTACTTGCGCTATGCTGGCGGCATGCTTTGGCGCCAAAACCACCTTGGCCATCTGCTTACCCAGGCGGGTGCCCGCTTCGAGCAGCGGGTGCTGCAGCTCATGGCGGCAGACGAAACGCTGCCGCTGCGCTGGACGCACCGGATCGAAAACGCCCGCATCACTGCTGCGCAGGTGCACATCACGCGCCATCTGCCGCGCGAAGGCGCGCGCCTCACCGATTTGGCCCAAGCCGCGGGCATGACCAAGCAGGCCATGGCCGCGCTGGTGGGCGAATGCGAAGTGCTCGGCCTGGTTCAGCGGCAAGCCAACCTGCCCGACGCGCGCGCCAAGCGCATTGTGTTCAGCGAAACCGGTCTGCTTTGGCTGGCTGCGTATGAACATGCGGTCGACCGGGCGCAAGAGGAGTTTCGCGCCGAGCTGGGTGCCGATGTGGCCACCGTGTTGCTGCTTGGGCTAGAAGCGTACGCAGCAGGCGGATAGAGCATTAACATGCGTTAGGAGACTACAAAACACATGCGCATACTGATCGCCGAAGACGATCCAGTGCTGGCCGACGGGCTGTGCCGCTCGCTGCGCCAATCAGGCTACGTTGTTGATACCGTTGCCTCCGGCGCAGAAGCCGACGCAGCGCTGTCAACGCAGGAATTCAATCTCCTCATTCTCGATTTAGGCCTGCCCCGCATGGCCGGGCTGGAAGTGCTGCGCCGCCTGCGCGCTCGGCCTTCATCGGTGCCGGTCTTGATCCTGACGGCAGCCGACAGCGTGGAGACGCGCGTGAGGGGATTAGATCTGGGTGCGGATGACTTCATGGCCAAGCCGTTTGCGCTGGAAGAGCTCGAAGCACGTGTGCGCGCACTGACGCGCAGAAGCCCGTCTGGTGCCACATCGGTGCTCAAACACGGCCCGCTGGCCTATGACCAGGTGGGCCGGATTGCCACGCTCAATGACAAATCGCTTGATCTGTCGGCGCGCGAACTCGGGCTGCTGGAGGTGCTGATCACGCGCGCCGGGCGCCTCGTGTCCAAGCAGCAGCTGGTCGATCATTTGTGCGAATGGGGCGATGAAGTCTCCAACAACGCGATCGAGGTCTATGTGCACCGCCTGCGCAAGAAGATCGAAGCCGATGGCGCCAGAGGCGTGCGTATCACCACCGTGCGCGGGCTGGGCTATTGCCTGGAGAAAGACTTCGCCGCCACCAAAGTGAGCGCATGAGCGCAAACCCGCGCCCAGGAGCGGTTGCTGCCACAGCGCAGGCGCCGGCGGCCACAGTAGCCGTACCTGAGCCGGCCTTGCCAAACGTGGCGAGCAACGAACCGCTGGCGCCGCCGGTTGAACGCCGGGCGGTGCCGCGCACCGGGCCGTTTGGAGAGTCCGGCCCGGCGCGTTCGCTGTTTTCTGAAATTCTGGACTGGATGCTGGCGCCGCTGCTGCTGGTGTGGCCCATGAGTGTGGGGTTCACCTTCCTGGTCGCGCAGG
Organism: Pseudomonadota bacterium; assembly: GCA_046049785.1. Taxonomy (GTDB): domain Bacteria; phylum Pseudomonadota; class Gammaproteobacteria; order Burkholderiales; family Burkholderiaceae_C; genus JBJOQV01. The sequence goes on along the minus strand of JBJOQV010000365.1, from coordinate 1,590 downwards.
GACTGTCCAACGGGCCGTTTGACCGCGCGCTGGGCGACTCTGTGCTAGCAGTGGCTGAGCAGGTGCGCGAAACCAACGAGGGCGTGCGCCTGAATCTGCCGTCCGCCGCGCGCGACATTTTGCGTAGTGACGAGCTGGATGTGATTACCTACCAGGTGATCGGGCACGAAGGCGAACTTCTGGTGGGCGACCGTGATATGCCGGCACCGCTGGTCTATGAGGTCATCGCGCCCGGCGCGATACGCTTTCGCGATGATCGTGTGCGCGGCATCGAGGTACGCGTGGCCTATTTGTGGCTGGAAGGTGCGCTCAGCGGTAACGAGCGCCCAGTGCTGATTCAGGTGGCGGAAACGCTGGAAAAGCGCACGCGCCTGGCAAACGAAATCATCAAGGGTGTGATCTTGCCGCAGTTTGTGGTGCTGCCTATTGCCGTGCTGCTGGTGTGGTTTGGTCTCACCCGCGGTATTGCGCCGGTGGAGGCTTTGTCCGCCAAGCTGCGGGCACGCAAAGAAAATGATTTTTCGCCGATCAATCTGCGTGATGCGCCAGAAGAGATGCACGTGCTCGTGCGTTCGTTCAATGAACTGCTGGAGCGGCTGGAAAAGAACGTCGCCGCGCAGCGGCGCTTTGTCGCCGACGCGGCGCACCAGCTCAAAACTCCGCTGGCAGGCTTGCGTATGCAGGCGGAGCTTGCGCTACGCGAGACCGGCCGCGAGGAGATCGAACGCTCACTCAAGCAAATCGCCCGCGGCAGCCAGCAAGCCACGCGGCTTGCCAACCAGTTGCTGTCACTCGCGCGCGCAGAAAACCATGCACTCATCACATTACCGCTTGCCACTGTTGATCTGGTGGCGATCGCGCGGCAAATGACGGCGGACTGGGTGCCGGCTGCGCTGGCGGCCGGCCACGATCTGGGCTTTGAAGCCTTTGAAACCACCCTGCCTTGCAAGGGCAACGCAACGCTGCTGGGCGAGATGCTCAAAAACCTGCTGGACAACGCCATCCGCTACACCCCCAGCGGCGGCCACATCACCGTGCGCATATTCGGCGGTGAACCCATCAGCCTGGAAGTGGAAGATACCGGCCCCGGTGTTGCGCCAGCGCAGCGTGAACGTGTGTTTGAGCCGTTTTACCGCGTGCCGGAAGCCAGCAGTGAGGGCACCGGGCTGGGGCTGGCAATTGTGCGTGAAATCGCCCGCCAGCACGGCGCCAGCGTCACGCTGCACGCCGCCGACCCGCAGGGCCTGATTGTGCGCGTCGTATTCCCCGCGACTGAGGTAACCACAGAGGCGGTTTGACCCTGCCAGCCGCATTAGGCGATAATTGAGGGCTAGGCGCATTAGCTCAGTTGGTTAGAGCGACGGAATCATAATCCGCAGGTCCGGGGTTCGAGTCCCTGATGCGCCACCAATTCCAAAGCCCGGCTCGCCGGGCTTTGCCCTTTGTGGCGCATGCAGATGGCCAACAGTTTGGCCATTTGCCAGGGACTCGAAAGGCGCGGCTTGCAAGCCGCGCCGGGGGCCGAGGAGCGGCCTGCGCACGCAGGCCGCGAGGTGGCCGAGCCCCTAACTAACCAGGCGCTTTCATCAA
>JBJOQV010000364.1:0-4557 GCA_046049785.1 Pseudomonadota bacterium | reverse complement strand
CGATCCACACCATTGGGTCCGGGCTGGCGTCCAGCCACAGCTCCGCAAGCATCTTGGTGTTACCGACCTGCTCCAGTTTTGTCGCCGGATGGGCTGCCACAGAATCCCTCGTTGATGAACTGCTCGCCTATTCTTGCGTGCCGCAACACGCTTGCTGGCTTGATCTATGCATTGTGCATGATAAACCGCAGCCAAATCGCTACGCATGGCAAAAACCCGCCCCGCCGCGGTGCATGTGTTGCGGCGTCGCGGCAGTGCCACGCACGTCAAAACCCGATCGGGAGCAAAATTGGCGTTTTCTCAACTTTTGGTGAACGCCTGTGAAGTCACCTGCTTTTGTGCTGGGCTGCGGCGGCCTGATCCCGTTTATTGGGCTGGGGCTGGCCGCCGTGCTATCGCCTACTTATGGCTCGGCAGCCGCGGGGCTGCAAAAAGACTACGCCGCGGTGATTCTGGCATTTCTGGGCGCGCTGCACTGGGGCGCCACCCTGTCCGGCGGACAAACGGCGCACATCGCCTCGCGGGTCTGGATATCGCTGATTTGGGGGGTATTGCCGGCGCTGTGGGCGTGGTTTGTCACCGGCCTGCCGTCAACCCAGGCGATGGTCGCGCTGATCGCAGGGCTTGCTTTGGCGCTGGCGGTTGATCTGGCCACGCGCCATTGGTATCGCTGGCCGGCGTGGTATGTGCCATTGCGCCTGATGCTCACCGTCGGCGCCTGCCTGGGCTGCTCCCTCACGCTTTACTCGTTGCTGTAACGCCATGACCATGCCTTCACCCAAGACCGCCGAACAATGGACTGCCTTTGGCCAGCCCTTCCTGCCCGGCCTGCTGGGCATTGAGGTGCTGCAGATCGATCATGGTCTGGCGCGCCTTTGCATGCCCATCACGCAAGCCCACTTTGCACCCAACGGTTTTTTGCACGCCGGCGCCATCGTGACCCTGGCCGATACTGCCTGCGGCTACGGTTGCGTGGCGTCACTGCCGCAAGGCGCCAGCGGCTTTACCACCATTGAGCTGAAGAGCAACCACATGGGCACGGCGCGCGAGGGGCAGATTGAAGTCGCCGCCAAGCTGTTTCACGGCGGGCGCACCACGCAGGTTTGGGACGCGCAGGTGCTGCACGGTGAAAAAGTGATTGCGCTGTTTCGCTGCACGCAAATGATTCTTTATCCGAAGGCTTGACCACCATGTTCAAAGGCATTTTGCTCAGCAAAGACAATGACCAGTTTTCTGCCCGCGTGGCAGACATCGACCAAGCGCAGTTGCCGCCGGGCGATGTAGCGATCCAGGTCGCCTACTCCACGCTCAACTACAAAGACGGCTTGGCCATCACGAACAGAGGCCCGGTGGTACGCACCTGGCCGATGGTGGCGGGCATTGACGGTGCTGGCACAGTGCTCACAAGCGATTCGCCCGCGTTCAAGCCGGGCGATCAAGTGATTCTGAACGGCTTTGGCGTGGGCGAGGTGCATTGGGGCTGCCTGGCACAAACCGCGCGGCTCAACAGCGATTGGCTGATCAAGCTGCCCGCTGCGATTTCACCCAAACGCGCCATGGCGATTGGCACCGCCGGCTACACCGCCATGCTGTGCGTGCTGGCGCTGCAGGACGCTGGCATCACGCCAGACAAAGGCGAAATTTTGGTGACAGGCGCAACCGGCGGCGTGGGGTCGGTGGCGCTGATTCTGCTCAGCGCACTGGGTTACAAAACGGTTGCGTCCACCGGCAAGGCCAGCGAGCATGCGTATCTGCAAAGTTTGGGCGCCAGCGAGATTATCAACCGCACCGCGCTTTCGGCCCCCGGCAAGCCGCTGCAAAAAGAGCGCTGGGCCGGCGTGGTGGACAGCGTAGGCTCGCACACCCTGGCCAACGCCTGCGCGCAGACCAAGTACGGCGGCGTGGTCACGGCCTGCGGCCTGGCGCAGGGCATGGATTTTCCCGCCAGCGTCGCACCCTTCATTTTGCGCAGCGTGCGGCTGCAGGGCATTGATTCCGTGATGGCGCCGCGCGCCGTGCGTGAACGTGCCTGGGCTGCGCTGGCACAGCACATGGACATGCAAAAGCTCGACGCGATCACCACTGAAATCACCTTGGTGCAAGCAATTAACTACGCACAAGACCTGATGGCGGGCAAAGTTAAAGGGCGTATCGTCGTGGACGTAAATTCATAGCGTCTGGATGTGCTTTACGCAATATCCAAGCGCCTTTTGAGCCATTTTGCCTTGGAAACCCGCATGAATATTGCGTACAAGCCTTTTTTTGCCACTTTTTTATTGCTTGCAGCCAGCGCGGCAAGCGCCCAGACCATCAAACCTGTCACGGTGGCCAGCGGGCTTGAAAACCCGTGGGCCGTTGCGTTCTTACCAGACGGCAAATTCCTCGTCACCGAGCGGCCCGGTCGCATCCGCGTGGTGGATGCAAACGGCAAAGTGAACCCGTCGCTGCAAGGCGTGCCCGAAGTGGTGGCGCGCGGCCAGGGCGGCATGCTGGACATCATTACAGATAGCGCCTTTGCGCAAAACCGCACCGTGTACTTTTGCTACGCAGAACCCGCCAGCGTGACCGAGCCAGGGTCAAGCGCCAACAGCACCGCGCTGGCGCGCGCCAAGCTGTCGGCCGACAACACCCGGCTGGAGGAGGTGAAAGTCATCTTCCGGCAAATGCCGCGGGTGCAAAGCAGCCTGCATTTTGGCTGCCGCATTGTCGAGGCGATGGCAGGCGGCAAGTCCGACGGCAATCTGTTCCTCACCCTGGGCGACCGCTTTGGCCGCATGCAAGATGCGCAGCTGCTTGACAACCATCACGGCAAGGTGCTGCGCATCACCAAAGATGGCGCAGCGCCCAAAGACAATCCGTTCGCAAGCGACCCCAAGGCCAAGCCGGAGATTTGGAGCTACGGCCACCGCAACATGCAAGGCGCCGCGCTCGCGCCCGACGGCACACTGTGGACGCACGAGCACGGCCCGCAAGGCGGCGATGAACTGAACATCGACCAAGCCGGCAAAAACTACGGCTGGCCCACCATTACCTTTGGCAAGAACTACGGCACCGGCACCACGATTGGCGAAGGCACCGAACGCGCCGGCATCGAGCCTGCCGTCAAAACCTGGGTACCGTCCATCGCGCCCTCCGGCATGGCGATTCTGACCAGCGACAAATACGGCGCCGCCTGGAAAGGCAACGTCTTCATCGGCTCGCTCAAGTTCAATTACCTGAACCGGGTTGAACTCGCGGGCAATAAATTCAGCAAAGAGAGCAAGCTGCTGGAAGATGTGAAAGAGCGCATCCGCGATGTGCGGCAAGGGCCGGACGGGCTGCTCTATGTGGTGACTGGCGCACGTGACGGCAAGCTGATCCGCTTGCAGCCTTAGTGTCCAGCCAGACCGCCGAAAAAAGCCGGCTCGCCTTCAAGCGGCGCGAGACCGGCAAACAGGAAGAAGTCCTTTCGCACGCGCGCATTCACGCCACCAGCAAAACCTTTGGCTGGGTCGGGCTGTATGCCGAGGTGGGCGAGAACGACGGTTGGCATGTCGATAACCTGGTGCCTGCCGGCCACTACATCGCGTTTAGCCGCGACACGCAGGATTTTGCCTTCAAGGCACTGCATCAGGGGCAGTGGCAAGACGTCGTCATCCCGCCCAAGCATCTGTGGATTCAGCCCGCCGGCGAACCCTTCAGCTTTCGCGTGGATACCACTGCGCGCTGGTGCGGCGTGCTGGTGGACCCGGCGCGCATGAGTGCGCTGGCCGGTGATGCGGGCAGCCAACCCGCAGTCGAGCCGGCAATCGGCCTGCACGACCCGGTGCTGATTCCGCTGATGGAAGCCATCTGCGCCGAAGTGCTGCGCGGCGGCACCTCCGGCGTGCGCTTTGCCGATGCGATGATCGCCGCCATCGGCACGCAGCTCATGCGCTTGTTTGGGCAGGCGCAGCGCGAGCACAAAGGCGGCATAACCGGGCGCATCCTGCGGCTGATCACCGACCATGTAGATGCGCAGCTCGCCGGTGACATCACGGTTGAACAACTCGCTGCCATTGCGCAGCTCAGTGAAGCGCATTTCTCGCGTGCCTTCAAACAGGCCACCGGCCAGTCACCGCACAGCTTTGTGATGGCACGCCGGCTGGACCGCGCGCGGCGCATGCTGGCCGATACGCCAGACGCGCTGGCAAGCATCGCTATTGAGTGCGGCTTTTCAGACCAGGCCCACTTCTCCCGCCAATTCAGTCAGGCGTTTGGCGTCAGTCCCAGTCAGTTCCGCCGCAGCTTTAGCCAGTAAATCCTCAGGTTTCTGCAGGTTCCGGCGCTTGATGCGCCGCACAGCCGCAGATTTGTACAAATCGCGCGGTTTGCTTCAAGCCGCGCAGGCTTTGCTCGCCCAGAATGCACTCCATCGCGCAAGCAAACGCGACTCAACCCTCACCCTCAAGGAGTGCATCATGAAATCCAGCATCACAAAACTCGCAGCCGCCTTCACCCTCTCTTTCGGCGCAAATGCCATAGCTGCCGAATTTGAAAAGCAAAACGTCAGCTTCAAAGTCGATGGACAGACCGTTC
>JBJOQV010000363.1:0-3163 GCA_046049785.1 Pseudomonadota bacterium | reverse complement strand
AGGTTAGGAGGGGGTGCAGCAAATGCGCGTGGGTAGCTTGCGAAGACCGCGCCCTTCTCTCACACTCCCCGCCAAGCAGGGAGTGGATTGAAAAACTTGCGTCATTGCGAGCGCAGCGAAGCAGTCTTGTGGAGCAGCGTGCGGTTGCAGAGATTGCTTCGCTGCGCTCGCAATGACGGAATATCCAATGACGGCGTGTTAAGGGCTAACGGCACGCCCGGTAACGGCTGCACAACGGGCCGCTGCCATAACTTCTCACAGCCATCCGAAGGCCGCGTCACAGACGCGCAGCGCCGTCAGCCGTTGCCAATCACCGCCGCCGCAAATAATAAATAAACGTCTTATCCCGCTCGCCGTTGGCAATCAGTTCATTGCCGGTCTGGCGTGAGAACGCGGTGAAGTCGCGCACGCTGCCGGGGTCGGTGGCGAGCACGCGCAGCACTTCACCGGTTTGAATTTCGGCCAGCGCTTTTTTGGCGCGCAGAATCGGCAGCGGGCAGTTCAGGCCGCGCGCATCCACTTCTTTGTTGAAGGGTTGGTCAAGACTGCCAGTAGGCGGTTGGTTCAACATCACACTTCCTCTTTTGCTTCACCGCGCAGGGTTTGCTTGACGGTGTCCATATCCAAAAACTCAAAAGGGATATTGCGGCGTTTGAGCCACTCTCCCATTGCCAGCCCGGTGCCAAACGGCCAAGGGCGCAATTTTTCTGGCGCGATGAGCCGGTATTCGGCCAGCTCCTCGTTCAATTTTATGCTGCCATGTGCGGCGATGTGATAGCCAATAATCACTTCATTCTTGCGCGCAAAGTCATAAACGCCCAGCAATTCCACAGAATGGGTGGCAAGACCCGTTTCTTCAAGCACCTCGCGCGCAACCCCTTGCTCCGGCGTTTCACCGGCCTCAAGAAAACCGGTAATCAATCCAAACATGCCCTGCGGCCAGGCGGCGTTGCGAGCGAGCAAAATTTTGCCTTCCAGCTCAATCAGCGCGGCCACCACGGGTGCGGGGTTGTTCCAATGCGTCCATTGGCAGGCGGGGCAATGCTGCCGCGGCCGGTCTGTGTCTTGCCGCTGCGCAAGTGGTGTGGCGCAGACGGGGCAGAAGTTGTAGCCGTTCATGGCAAGGCTGGCGGCTTGGGATGCAGCCGTGCCATGGAAATAGTGTCTAAATACTTGCCATCGCGCAGCGCGTAGGCACGGTGCAGACCTTCTTGCACAAAACCGAATTTTTTGTACAGCGCGATGGCACGTGCGTTGTCGGTGTAGACCGAAAGTTCAAGCCGCAGCACATGCGCCCAGTTGTCCGCGTAGCTCGTGAGCGCCGCCATCAGGGCGCTGCCCACGCCCTTGCCCTGATGTTCCAGCGCCACACTAATGCCAAGCCCCATCACATGGCGGCGCCGCACCTGGGGTGCCGCGCCGTGCAGCCCGGCATTGCCGGCGACCACGCCGTCCAGCTCCGCCACCAGCATGATGTCGGCGCTACCGTCTTTGCTGCTGCGCTCAATGCGCTCGCGCCAGATTTCTTCAGTGGTGTAGGGCAATTGCAGCAGGCCGCCAAACACGGCCGGCTCCTGGCTCATGTGGGCGATAGCAGCAGCATCGGTGCTGCGCGCGCGGCGGACGGTGATGGGCATGACGATCGGTGCGGTAACCAGTAGAACTGCAGCTTATCAGCACCGCATTGACAGGGAAAATCGCCTGGTTTTGTAGAAGACTACGCAATATTCATGCGGGTTTTGAGGCAAAAATGCCTCAAAACCCGTATGAATATTGCGTAGAGCACTTGGAAAAGCTGCTCAACGCCTGAGAACCGCTTGGGCTGAGTCCTTCGACAAGCTCAGGACAGGCGTGTCGAAGCCCTTTAACCAGAACCTATTTCATCTTCAAACGCGGTTTACCGCGAATGCGTTTCGACAGAGCCTGCCCCCGGCTTGAACGGGGGCTCAACGCGAACGGGTTTTTGGAGCTCTCTTTAGAAATACGCGCTACTGCTTAACTTCTGCAGAACGTGGCGCAGAGACGGGCTGCGTGACAGCAATTGCCTCCGCCACCGGTTCAGCCCCTGCTTGCACAGAAGGCGCAGCACTTGCAGACACCGCCGTTGGTGCAGCGACGGGGGGTGGCGGAACGCTGTCTACCGCGTGCTCTACCACCTTGCTCACGACTTTGGTGGTCAGGCGAGCGGTAGCTACCGCTGCGTCTGCAGAAACCTGCGCCGCGGTGATGGATGCATTGGCTGCAGCGCCCGCGGCCCGGACGGCAACCGACGCCGCCGTGTCCACCGCGCTGATAACAACGCAGCCGGAAAGCATCGCCGCACCTGCTGTGGTTGCGGCTGCTGCCTTGATCAAACTCTTCACTAAGCTCTCCCCGTGTTGCGCGCCGTTGCGTTTGTACGCGCCGTTGCGTCTATTGCTGCGGCTACTTTTTTTCCTCTTCACCGTCTGGAATCACCAGATCAGCGGCGGCGCCTACGGCTTTGCCGGTGAGCTTCACGGCACCCACCGCGCCATCCACCACCAGGCCGCCGGTCTTGACTACGGCCGTGGCGGCGGTGTCAGCAACGGCTAGTACCACGCAGCCGCTTGTGAGCATTGCAGCGGTGGCCAACAGCGTGAGTTGTAAAAAGCGTTTCATGCGTACTCCAATTTTCTGGCGAGAGCGCGGTTGATTGCACGCTTTGCCCTCGCCTGCGGCGCGCGTTGCGGCTGGTAGGCCGAACCGTTTGGCAGGCTCGCCGCATGCGGCTCGAAACCCCTACCAAACCCCTAGCCCTCTCCCGCTGATGCGGGAGAGGGGACTGAGCTCCAATGCGAGCGCTGTCACTCGTCACCGCAGTCAGACCCGCTCCTGCACGAATTGTTTCACTGATTCGAGCGCCTTGGGTAGCGCTGTAGCATCGGTACCACCGGCCATGGCCATATCCGGCTTTCCGCCACCTTTGCCGCCCACTTGTAACGCAACGTAATTCACAAGTTCTCCGGCTTTGATTTTGCCCATCACGTCGGCAGTCACGCCAGCAGCCAGTTGCACTTTGCCGCCGTCCACCGCGGCCAGCACAATCGCTGCGCTTTTAAGTTTTGTTTTGAGCTGGTCCATGGTTTGGCGCAGGGTGCCTGCGTCCGCGCCTTCCAGCCGCGCGGCGAGCACCTTGATGCCG
>JBJOQV010000362.1:0-3683 GCA_046049785.1 Pseudomonadota bacterium | reverse complement strand
CAATCATTTTCTTTACTTCTTCCGCCTTTTGGTAGCTTAGCTGGAAGACCTCAGACCGAATCGGCTCAAGATCGGCGATCTGCGACTTCTGCTCAAGCTCTAACTTCTCTTTGGTCGCCAGCTCATCTTTCGGCGCAACCAGAATCACGTTGCCGTTCTTACGCATATCCAGGCCTTTGGTCTGGAGAATGATGTCGAGGGCCTGATCCCAAGGCACATCTTTCAAGCGCAATGTAATGTTGCCTTGTACGGTTTCACTCGTGATGATGTTCAGGTTGGTGAAGTCCGCAATCACCTGAAGCAACGAGCGAACGTCTACGTTTTGGAAGTTTAGGGACAAGCGCTCGCCCTTGTAGCCCTGACGCGAACCCTGGATCAGTTTGTTTGGATCTTCTTTGATCGGGCGCACATCAATGACAAGCTGCGTATCGCTTTGATAGGCACTGTGCTCCCACATACCGCGCGGTTCAATCACCATGCGGACATTTTCTCCGTTGGCAAAGGGGCGGAAGCGCTGAACGGGTGTGCCAAAATCGCTTGCATCGAATTGACGGCGCAAATTGTCGGGCAGCGTGGTTTTGATGAAATCTACAACCACTGTCTGACCCTGCTGGCGAATATCCACGGGCGTCTGGCTGTCTGGCAGATCAATCACCACGCGGCCTTCGCCTTCATTACCACGGCGAAAATCGATACTGCGCAGATCCCGGCCGCCGGCTCTGGGGGCGGTAGCAACAGCCCCACCGCTCTGGGTTGGTGCTGCCGGCGCTGCTGCAGCTGGCGCGCCTGCAAAAGTGACGGCCTGGGACGAATTCAGTGTCACGGTCACTGTATTGCCGGCGCTTGCGATCGTATAAGGAACCGCTTTCAACAAGTTCAATACAACCCGAGACCGGTCACCAGCCTGAACTACATTGACAGACCGAAGATCGCCCTGCGCCACATCGACCAACGATTTACCAAGCCCATTAACCGTACCCGGAAAATCGACGGCAATGCGCGCGGGATTCGTTACAGAGAAATTGGCGGGCGTGCTCGGCACCGGCGCTTTCATCTGGATTGTCAGGGTGACAGTTGAACCTGACTGGTTCGCCGTTACCTTTTCAATTGCATTCTCCTGCGCCACCGCAGTCCCGGCCCAAAGGCCGATAGTCAGCGTGAGGCCCGCGCGGAGCATATTCGCCGCGTGCAGAAGCCGGCTCGACGTTGTAATCATTTCTTTACCTCCTGCAACTGCAGCTTGCTGGCACGCTCAGTCCATTCCCCGGCGGCGTCCTGCACGATTTCTTTGAGTGCGACTTCTGTTTCTGTCACACCGATGATCTTGCCAAAATTCTGTCCCACGTAATTGCCGGTCGACACTCTGTACAGAGTTTTGTCGGCCTGCAGCAGAGCGAACGTTTGATTGTTCTGCCGCAAAATGCCCACCATGCTAATGGCGTCCAGCGGATAAGCTTCAAGCGCTTCACGGCGGCGGTCCAAATCGGGCCGAATGCCTGTGCCAGTGCGGGCTTGCAGACGCGCTTGCGCCACCGCTAGCTTTTGTGGGTTGAACGGATCGAGCTCGCGTTGAACGGTGTAGGCATACGGTTCAAACTTTTTGGGTTCAGGCAGTTTTGGCACGGAAGTTTTCGTCTGCGCCCGCACTTGGCTCATCCACTGATTCAATTCTTGCTGCTCACCGCTGGAACACGCGGCCAGCAGGCTCGCAAAAACAGAAATCAGCGTTGCACGCTTGAAGAGGCTAGTTGTCACTTTGCTCCTCCTTGTGCGGGCGGTTTCGGCGGAGTAGCGCCACCCTTTGCTGCTGCCGCTTGCTTATTTTTGCGCTGTTCGGCAACTTCATCAGGATCCAAATAACGGAAAGTTTTCGCAGTTGCATCCAGCAACAACGACTGATCCTTCTGGTTGAGCGCCACGTTCAGATTGTTCAATGTCACGATCCTAGGCAGCGCCGCAAGGTCGGATGCAAACGCGCCAATGTCATGGAAATTGCCAGAAATCTTGATCGCGATGGGCAGCTCCGCGTAATACTCTTTCGCTTGAGCGCTACCCGGTTTGAACAGTTCAAACGACAAACCACGGCCAACACCCGCCTGGTTAATGTCGGACAAAAGCGCGTCCATCTCGGCCTTACTTGGCAACTGCTTCTCCAGCGATAGCACGTATTGGCCAACCTGCTCCTTCTGTCGCTTGAGCTCATCCAGATTGATCGCTTGCTGCATTTTGCTTTGAAACTCTTGCCTCAACTTCTGCTCATCCGCTCTGGCAGTTTCTAGCTCTTCCATCTGGCCCTTCCAATAGAACTGATAGCCAAGGCCAAGGATCGCCAGGAATATTCCAAAAAACACCGCCGCCTTAGGCCATGCTGGCCAACTCCCGGGGTCGCGCGTATTCAGATTTTGAAATTGGGCGCCGATCGAACGTAAATCCATGCTCGGCTCTCCTTAAGTGGTCTTCGGTGCAGGCGCACCGGGTTTTGGCGCGGTTGCCGGGGCACCGGGCTTTTTGGCGTCGGGCTGCTCGGCGGAGCGCGGCCGCTTGAGCGCAACATTCAGCGCAAACTCAAACAATCCACGCGTTGCCCCTTGACCGCGTCCCGCACCTTGCACCGGCACCTGTGCTGCCTTGATCTCAATAAGTTCCGGTGTATCCAGCCATTGCGAGGCATTCCCAAGGTTGCGCAAGTACTCAGATACACGCTCATTGGATTGTGCAAAACCCACCACACCGACTTTCAGCCCGTCTTGCTTGATTTGCTTCAGGTAGACGCCTTCTGGAGTTTGCTTAACGAGTTCATCGAGCAAATGAACCGGGAGATTACGGTCGCCCTGCAGATCTTCCACGGCCTGCTGGCGCGCTTTAAGTGCATCAATCTCCTGGCGCAGCGTGGCGATTTCTTTGATCTGCTCATCCAGCTTTTTGTTTTCGGCGCGGATGTACTCGTTGCGCGCCTTTTGATCGGTGATCATTTTGTCGATGAACTGGCCGACCAGTACAACGAGCAAACCAGCGCCAATCAACGACAGCACCGCCCGCACGCCAAAGTCGCGCCGGCGCTGCTTCTTCTTCTCTTCCCGATGCGGGAGCAGGTTAATGCGGATCATGACTCAAACCTCCGCATGGCCAAGCCGCCAGCCACCATCAACATCGGCGCATCCATCTGCAACTGGCGCTCACGCACGTTCGGTGAAATGTCCATGCCCTTGAACGGCGACACCACGCTGGTAGGCACTTGCGTACGATTCACCACCGCATCCACCAGACCCGGCAAGACCGCGCAGCCACCCGCCAGCATGATCTGATCAACGCGGCTGTACGGTGTTGAGGTAAAGAAAAACTGCAAGGCGCGGGTGATTTCCAGTGCGCAGGTTTCGACAAACGGTGTCAGAAAATCTTTCTGCCAGCCATCGGGCAGATCGCCGCTGCGCTTTTTGGTTTCGGCTTCTTCAAAAGACAGACCGTAGGCGCGGGCAATATCCTGCGTCAATTGATTGCCGCCGAAGGCCTGATCCCGCTCATACACCACCTGTCCGTTCATGGTGACCGATACAGACAGCGCGTTGGCGCCGATATAAAACAGCGCGAGAACCAAGCCCTCGCCATTATTCGGAAACTGCTTGCTGACATTGTCTACCGCAGCGCGGGCGGCGTAGGTTTCAATGTCCATCACGACCGCTTTA
>JBJOQV010000361.1:0-5392 GCA_046049785.1 Pseudomonadota bacterium | reverse complement strand
GTCCGCATGAATTCTTGCAGTGGTTTCACTTTCGCGCCAGCCGCTGCGCTGAGTTCGATGCTCGCCGGTCCGCAAGGTGGCGCGATGGCTGGGGCCGGCGGGCTGCTCTTGCTTGCGCTTGTGATTGGGATTGGCGTGTATTCATGGCTGCAGGTGCGGCACGGCAAGTGGCAGCACGTCGATGCAAGTCTGCCGCAAGAGCGCAGCACGCTCAATCGCGTAGCGCTGGTGTTGATGATCTGTGCTGCGGCAGGGGCTTTTGCGTTGCCTGTGCTGCGCCCGGCGGGCGTGGGTTTTGCCTTGAGCGCGGCCTTGATTGCCTTAGGCTGGGCCGGGCTACCGCGCTTCAAGCTGTCGCTGCATGTGGCGTTTGCCGCGTTTGGCGCGCTGCTGCTATGGCCGCGCGGCGGCGTCTTTGTTTTGGCGGGGCTGGCGTTGACGATGGCCATCGGTTGGTCGCGTTTGAAGCTCAAGCGCCACACGGTTGCCGAGGTGTGGGCGGGCGGCGTGGCCGGCATCGCCGCCGGCGTGACACTATGGGTTTTGCTCCATCAATTTTTTGGGATACGTGCGTGATACATATCAGCAGTAACTTTGACAGCGGCGCAATCGAGGTTGTGGATGCGGCCGATGCGCAGAATATTCGCCTACGCATCCGCAACGACAGCACCATCCATGGTCCGCATGAATTCTTGCAGTGGTTTCACTTTCGCGCCAGCGGTGTGCGCGGCGTGCCGTGCCGCTATGTGATTGAAAACGCCGGTGCAGTCACTTATCCGAGCGGTTGGAAGAAGGGCGACTATGCGGTGCGCGCCAGCGTGAACCAGCAAGACTGGTTTACCGTGCCCACCAAGTTTGAAAACGGCGCACTGGTATTTGAAACCATCACACTGGCCGACAGCATGTGGTTTGCCTACTTTGAACCGTATTCGTTTGCGCGGCACATACAACTGCTCGCGCGCATGCAAATGCAGCCTGGCGTAACGCTTGAGCGCCTGGGTGCAACGGTGGAAGGGCGCGACCTAGATATGCTGCTGCTGGGCAATCCACAAGGCAAACCGGTGTGGATCATCGCGCGGCAACATCCCGGAGAGACCATGGCGCAGTGGTTTTGCGAAGGCATGCTTGAGGCGCTCACTGATGCTGCAAACCCCATCGCCAGGGAAGTACTCAAGCACGCACGCTTCCACATCGTGCCCAACATGAACCCGGACGGTTCCGTGCGCGGCAATCTGCGTGTAAATGCTGCCGGTGCCAATCTCAACCGCGAATGGATGCAACCCACCATGGAGCACAGTCCCGAGGTGTTTCTCGTGCGCGAGCGCATGCAGCACACCGGTGTGGCGCTGTTTGTCGATGCGCACGGCGATGAAGGCTTGCCCTACAACTTCATTGCCGGCAGCGAGATGATTCCCGGCTTCACGCAGGAGCACAAAGCGCAGCAAGACCGATTTCTCGCCGTGTTCAAGCAGGCGTCACCTGACTTTCAAACTACGGTCGGCTACCCGTCCGGCAAGTACGATCAAGACATGCTCAAACTCGCCAGCAAATGGGTCGGCCACACCTTCGGCTGCATCAGCGTCACGCTGGAGATGCCGTTCAAAGACAACGCCAATGCGCCGATGCCAACTGTCGGCTGGAACGGGGCGCGCAGCAAGGCGCTTGGCGCTGCGATGTTGCAGCCGATTTTGGATGCATTGCGAGAGGGTTGAAGAAGTGATTACGCAATATCCATGCGGGTTTTGAGGCAAAAATGGCTGGAAAAGCGCATGGATATTGCGTACTGCCATCAAAAATCAGTGTGAAAAACGCTCTTTCAGCGCAGTCAGCCCAACACTTTCCAGCAGCGCATCCAGCCGCCGTGCCGCCTCCGCACGTGGCAGATTTTTGTAGGTGGCGACAATCAGTTCATTCTTCATCGAGTGTTCCCAGCCCACCAGTTCTGTCACCGTGACTTGATAGCCGTGCGCCTGCAGCTGCAGGCAGCGCAGCACGTTGGTGATCTGGCTGCCAAACTCGCGGGTGTGGATGGGGTGGCGCCATAGCTCGGCCAACGGGTTGGCGAGTGCGGCTGCTTTGGCCTTGCGCAGCGCCGCGGCTACTTCTGCCTGACAGCAGGGGACGAGCACGATGTGTTTTGCATGGTGTGTAAGCGCAAAGGCGATGGCGTCATCGGTTGCGGTGTTGCAGGCGTGCAGGGCCGTGACGATATCAATGCGTTGGGGCAGGGCGGTGCTGCCTGCGGACTGCGCGACCGATTGATTCAAAAACCGCATGCCGGCAAAGCCAAAACGCTGCGCGAGCTGGACGGAGCGTTCAACCAAATCCTCGCGCGCTTCCACACCGATGATGATGCCTTGCGGCGCGTGCTGCTTGAAAAACAAGTCATACAGAATAAAGCCGAGGTAAGACTTGCCCGCACCGTGATCGACAAGGGCGATGTCCGCATGGCTGGCCAGCACGTCTTGCAGTAGCGGCTCGATGAACTGGTACAGGTGATACACCTGCTTGAGCTTGCGGCGCGAATCCTGATTGAGCTGACCGTCGCGCGTGAGGATATGCAGCTCTTTGAGCAGCTCCATCGACTGTTCGGGCCGGATTTCATGCTTAAGCGCTGCGGCGGGCGCGGCGCGTTTTTCTGGCGGCGCTTTGGCTGGCGTTGTGACGGGCTTGGTTTTCATGGCGATAGCTTAGCGCGCGTAGACTATTGGCGTTTTCACCTCCGCTTCCTCAAACTCATGACCACCATGCTTCTCCGATTGATTGCAGCAGTTCTCATCGTTTTCAACGTAGCGTATGCACCTGCGCAGGCCAAGGACGCGCCGCCGCTGCTGCTGGCCAATGTGCTGGATGCCAGTGTTGACCCGGCCCGCTACTTGGTGAGCGAAAAGTTTGACGGCGTCCGCGCGGTGTGGGACGGAACGACGCTGCGCTTTCGCAGCGGCAACACTGTCAATGCGCCGGCATGGTTTGTCGCTAAGTTACCGAAAGTCAAGCTCGACGGTGAGCTGTGGCTTGCACGCGGCAAGTTTGATGAGCTCTCTGGCATCGTGCGCAAGATCGAACCGGTTGACAGTGAATGGCAGCGCGTGAGCTATTTGATTTTTGAGCTGCCGGATGCGCTGGGAACGTTCGCAGCGCGTGCCGCGAAGATTAAAGAAATCGTGCAGCAAACAAACTGGCCACAGCTCAAGGCTGTGGAGCAGTTTCGCGTGGCCGACCGGAAAGCGCTCAAGCGCAAGCTGGATGAGGTGGTGAAGGCCGGCGGCGAAGGGTTGATGCTGCATCTGGCGGATGCGCCCTATGTGACTGGCCGATCGGATGTGCTGCTCAAGCTCAAGCCCCAGCTTGACACCGAGGCGGTGGTGATCGCGCATGTGCCCGGCAAAGGCAAATACGCCGGCATGCTGGGTGCGCTGGAAGTAAAAACGCCGGAGGGGAAAATCTTTCGCATTGGCACCGGGTTTACGGATGAAGAGCGCAAGGCGCCGCCGCCGATTGGCAGCGTGGTGACCTACGCGTATCGCGATTTGACCAAAACCGGGCTGCCGCGGTTTGCGAGTTTTGTGCGGGTGCGAAGTGATCCTTGAATGTTTTTTGTGTGTAAGCAGCAGCTCGCAGCCGTTTGGCCCTAGATGAGTCACCTAGCCGAAGGCGTTTCGACAGGCTCAACGCGAACGGGTTTTATAGGTTTCCCAAAGTGCTCTACGCAATATCCATGCGCTTTTCCAGCCATTTTTGCTCCAGAAGGCGCATGGATATTGCGTAGAGCACTTTGGAATCAATCAAATTCCCCGCTCTTATGCATTGCGTGTGGTGATCAGCGCATGTTCCGGCCGGCAAATCGCAACGCCGTGCGCGAGCGCTTTTTTCTTTAGAGCGAGCAGGGCCTTGTCTTTGCTGATCAACCAGTTGGCCTTGGCGGCGATGGCTAGATCGATAAATTTCTGATCATCGGCGTCGCTGCATGTGAGCGCGCACGCGGCGGGCGCATCGTGCAGATGTACGTGGCGGTCCCACGCCGCGCGTGCTGCGGCTGCATCTGGGTTGCGCGGCGCGAGCGCGGGGTAGGCGAGCACACGCTCGAATTCATCGCGCATGGGTTGCGTGGCGATCCACCGCGCTTGAGTGTGAATGATCGCGTGCACGATCTGCGTCATGCCGCCATCGGCAAATAGCAGCCAGTCCAGCACGGCATTGGTATCCAGAACGATAGTGGGCTTGGCAGGGTGCATAAAAAACGGCGACATCCTTGCAGATGCCGCCGCCGAGTAGCGTGTTTGCAGTTGCTTAGCGCAGGCTGACTTCGACCCGGCGCGCTTCTTTGTCATCCGCGCCGCCGGTGGTTTCTTGTGGCTTGTCCATCAGAATCCGATCTTCGGGCAAGCCGGTGGCCATCAGGATCGCGCGCACACTCTTGGCGCGGTTCTTGGCCAGTTCTGCATTGGCTTCAGGATTGCCGGTTTTGTCATGAAAACCGCTGATCGCCACTTTGCTGTTGGGGTCGGCCTTGCTGTATTCAACGATCTTGGCCAATTGCTCGCCGGTGCTGACCGGTGCATCAAAGCGGTTCACGTCAAAGTACAGCTTCACCGGCGCAGGCTTTTCACTGGGAATGACCGGCGCTGGCAGGTTTGCTGGAGCCCCTTGCATCACTGCTGGAATGGCGGTAGCAGGCGCTTGAGTCTGCTGCGCGCTTTTGCCGCCGAGCCAGAAGTACAAAATCGCTGCAACAATCAAACCCGCTATCAGCGTGGCCACTTTGGTAAACCAGCCACCACCGGTGCTGCCAATCGCTGCCGCGCCAGCGCCCGCTGCCGCAGCCACGCCCCCAGCCGCGAGCGCCGCACCCGAGCCGGCTGCGCTGGCAGCAACGGTGGTTGCCGCGGTGGCTGCGCTTACCGCTGTTGCGGCCACGGTGCCCGCGCCAGCGACCGCAGCCGCCACTACCTTCTTGGCGGTTGCGCCGCTCATGAGTTGGCGCAGCACATAGGGCAGAATGCCGCCGTGCTTGTAGTAGTCCACTTCAATCGGAGTGTCGATGCGCGAGAGCACGGTGACGTTTTGCTTGCTACCGTCGGCGCGCGTGATCACGAGTGTCATGTCCGACTGCGGCTTGTTGATATCGCCGATGATGTCAAAGGTTTCGTCGCCCTTCAGGCCGAGCGACTGCGCGGAATCGGCGCCCTTGAACTGCAGCGGCAGCACGCCCATGCCCACGAGATTGCTGCGGTGGATGCGCTCAAAGCTCTTGGCTACAACCGCTTTCACGCCAAGCAGTTGCGTGCCTTTGGCGGCCCAATCGCGTGATGAACCGGTGCCGTACTCCTCACCACCAAACACCACGGTGGGCGTGCCTTTGGCCATGTAGGCTTGGGCGGCGTCATACACG
>JBJOQV010000360.1:0-3468 GCA_046049785.1 Pseudomonadota bacterium | reverse complement strand
TCTCTACCTATTTGGTTCTCGCTTTTGCGAAGTCACGTTTTTTCAGTAGAGCTTTCAATTATGGCACAGATTTATTTATGACGCCAACTGGGCGGGCGTTTTTCGACAAAGGCGGCCATGCCTTCTTTCTGGTCTTCGGTCGCAAAAGCCGCATGAAAGCTGCGTCTTTCAAAGAGTATCCCCTCACTTAGAGAGCTTTCATAGGCACGGTTTACGCTCTCTTTGACCATCATCACAATAGGCTGGCTCATCCCGGCGATCACGGTCGCGGCGGCAACTGCCTCGTCCTTGAGCTTGTCTGCCGGAACGATGCGGCTCACCAGCCCCGCGCGCTCGGCTTCCTGCGCATCCATCATGCGCGCCGTGAGGCACATGTCCATCGCCTTGGCCTTGCTCACGGCGCGCGGCAACCGCTGCGTGCCGCCCGCACCGGGGATGATGCCCAGCTTGATTTCCGGTTGGCCGAACTTGGCGTTGTCTGCTGCGATCACGATGTCGCACATCATTGCCAGCTCACAGCCGCCGCCCAGCGCATAGCCGCTCACCGCCGCGATCACGGGCTTGCGTACGCGCCTCATCGCTTCCCAATTGCGGGTGATGTAGTCGGTCTTATATACATCCATGTAGCTCCACGTAGCCATGGCGCCAATGTCGGCGCCGGCGGCAAAGGCTTTTTCATTGCCGATGATGACCATGCAGCCGATGTTTTCGTCCGCATCAAAGGCCAGCAGCGCGGCGCCCAGCTCGTTCATCAGCGCATCGTTCAGGGCGTTGAGCTGCTTGGGGCGGTTGAGCGTCACAACGCCCACGCGGCCTGCCGTTTCAGTCAGAATGTTTTCGTACGCCATCTATGCCTCGCAAGGTAGAAGTGAATTGTCTGCGAAGAGATTTTCCCACGCCGCGCCGCATGCTATCTTGGACTATCGCATCATCATAAGAAGAGCATCATGGAGTCAACTTCAAGCGAAGCACCGGTCCTGACGCGGCTGGCGGACGGCGTGATGACCATCACGCTCAATCGCCCCAAGCAGCTCAACAGCTTCACCAAGGCTATGCACGCCGCGCTGCGCGCAGCAATTGTGGAGGCCGCCAAGCCCGATGTGCGCGTGGTCGTGCTCACCGGCAGCGGCCGCGGTTTCTGCGCGGGGCAAGACCTTGCCGATCTGGACAAAGATTCGCTCGCAGATACGCCCAGCAGCAACGTCATCACCCAGCACTACAACCCGCTGGTGCTCGGCTTGCGCAATCTGCCCAAGCCGGTGCTGGCGGCGGTCAATGGCGTGGCTGCCGGTGCGGGCTGCAACGTGGCGCTCGCGTGCGATATTGTGATCGCTACAAAATCAGCCGTGTTTCTGCAGGCGTTTGTACATATTGGCCTGCTGCCGGATTCTGGCGGCACCTACTTTTTGCCGCGCCTGGTAGGCACCGCGCAGGCAATGGCGCAGATGATGCTCGGCGAAAAAATTTCTGCGGAAGAAGCGGCGCGCCTAGGCATGATCTACAAATGCGTGGACGATGAACAGTTTGCCGCCACGGTACAGGCCACTGCCGCGCGGCTTGCGGCGCTGCCGCCCAAAGCACTGGCCGCGATGAAGCGCTCGGTCTATCAAGGCCACAGCCATCTGGATGCCCAGCTTGATCTGGAGGCCAAGCTGCAGGCCCAGCTTGCCGCGAGTAAAGATTACGCAGAAGGCGTGGCCGCGTTTCTGGAGAAACGCAAAGCCAACTTCACGGGGCAATGAAGTGAGCGCGCTAGAACTTGCGCAACAGGTTGGCGCCGCGATGTACGCAGCAGACACGGCCAGTAAATCGCTGGGTATGGTGCTGGAAGAAGTGCGGCCCGGCTACGCGCGGATGTCGATGAAAGTGCGGCCCGACATGCTCAACGGTCACCAGATCATGCACGGCGGCCTCACCTTTACGCTGGCCGATTCCACGTTTGCGTTTGCTTGCAACAGCTACAACATCAACGCCGTGGCCTCGGGCTGCAGCATCGAGTTTTTGCGGCCCGCGCAGTTGGATGAAGTGCTGGTGGCCGAAGCGCAAGAAACGATTTTGCAAGGCCGCCACGGCGTGTATGACATCACCGTGCGCGGCAGCGACGGCACACTGGTGGCGGTGTTTCGCGGCAAGAGCGCGCAGATCAAAGGCAGCGTGCTGGGTGACGCGGTGACGGGCGACAAGTGAGGTGCGTGCCGCGACAAACCGCTTCATTGCTTTGCTGCGCTCGTAGTGACGGCTATTTGAGATGCTCTACGCAATATCCACGGGAATTTCCAAGCAAAAATGGCTCAAAAGGCGCATGGATATTGCGTAGAGCACTTTAAATGCAGGTGTGGAGATAGAGAATATGGCGCAAAAACCCGCGCAGTTTCCCTTGGAAGCAATTGAAAAAGCCAGCATCGACGAGTTGCGCGCGCTGCAGCTTGAGCGGCTCAAATGGTCGCTTGGTCATGCCTACGCTAACTCGCCGCACTACAAGAAAAAATTCGATGCAGCGGGCGCGCATCCGTCACAGCTTAAATCGCTAGACGATCTGGCCAAATTTCCCTTCACCACCAAGACCGACTTGCGCGATACTTACCCGTTTGGCATGTTTGCCGTGCCGCGCGAACAAGTCGTGCGCATCCACGCCAGCAGCGGCACCACCGGCAAACCCACCGTGGTGGGCTACACGCAAAAAGACATCGACACCTGGGCGCAGCTTGTCGCGCGCAGCATTCGCGCCAGCGGCGCGCGGCCCGGCGACATTGTGCATATCGCCTATGGCTACGGCCTGTTTACCGGCGGCCTGGGCGCGCATTACGGGGCAGAAAAACTCGGCCTGACCGTGGTGCCGATGAGCGGCGGGCAGACTGAAAAGCAGGTGCAATTGATCGCAGATTTCGAGCCCGACATCATCATGGTCACGCCCAGCTACATGCTCGCGCTGGCCGATGAAATGGAGCGGCAAGGCATGGCCACGAACAGCCTGCGCATCGGTATTTTTGGCGCGGAGCCGTGGACCAATGACATGCGCAAAGCGATTGAAGCGCGCGTGGGCATTGATGCGGTCGACATCTACGGCCTGAGCGAAGTGATGGGCCCCGGCGTGGCCAACGAATGCATCGAAACCAAAGACGGCCCCACGATTTGGGAAGATCACTTCTACCCCGAGATCATCCACCCGGAAACCGGCCAGCCGGTTGCAGAAGGCGAGTTGGGCGAGCTTGTGTTTACGAGCCTGACCAAAGAAGCGCTCCCCATCATCCGCTACCGCACGCGCGACCTCACACGCCTTCTGCCAGGCACCGCACGCACCATGCGCCGCATGGAAAAAATCACCGGCCGGTCAGACGACATGATGATCGTGCGCGGCGTCAATGTATTCCCCAGCCAGATTGAAGAGCTGATTTTGCAGCGCCCCAACCTCGCGCCGCATTACGTGTGCGAACTCACCAAAGACGGCCCGCTGGATGCGCTCACCGT
>JBJOQV010000359.1:0-5326 GCA_046049785.1 Pseudomonadota bacterium | reverse complement strand
ATCTGCCATTAGCATCACGCTGCGAACTGCGCGCCCGTACTCACGAGACTCAAATGCGTCCTTTACATTGTTGGCCAATGTGCGAAAACTTGACTCGCGGTGAAAGGCAACCACCGCGTTTTCGCTTAAACGTCCTGCAAAGTACTTTTGAAGAAAGCTCGAACAACGGCTCGCAATATTCACATACTTGCCAACCAAATCACTATTCACCCGCGCCATAAAGTCTTCAGGCGTGAAGTCAACATCCTCTACTTTGCTATTCAACTTCGCAGCCAAGTAATACCGCAGCCACTCCGGATTCATGCCGATCTGCAAATACTTCAGCGGATCAAGCCCGGTGCCGCGGCTCTTGCTCATCTTCTCGCCGTTGTTGATGGTGAGAAAGCCGTGCACGTTCACCGCGCGGGGCGTTTTGCGGCCACTGAACTGGAGCATCGCGGGCCAGAAAAGCGTGTGGAAGTAGACGATGTCTTTGCCGATGAAGTGGATTTGCTCCACGCCCGGATCGTTCACAAACTCTTCGTAGGTTTGCGTGGTGCGGGATGCTTCGTGCGCGTGGTTTTTTGCGCCGCCTTTGTCGAAGTGGTTTTTCAGCGATGCCAAATAACCCACCGGCGCATCCAGCCACACGTAGAAATACTTGTTCTCGGTGCCGGGGATTTTGATGCCGAAGTAGGGCGCGTCGCGGCTGATGTCCCAATCATTCATGCCGGCTTCAAACCACTCGGCAGCTTTTTTAGCCACTTCGTTTTGTAACTTACCATCTTGCGTCCAGCTTTTCAAAAACTCGACAACCTTGGGGTCGGAGAGTTTGAAAAAGAAATGCTCGCTGCTGCGCAGTTCAGGCTTTGCGCCAGACAGCACCGAGTAAGGATTGATCAAGTCCGTGGGTGCATACACCGCGCCGCACACCTCGCAACTATCGCCGTACTGATCCTTCGCGCCGCACTTGGGGCATTCGCCTTTGATGTAGCGGTCCGGCAAGAACATGTTTTTCACCGGGTCAAAGAACTGCTCAATCGTTTTGCTGCTAATGAGATTGTTCTTTTTCAGGTCAAGATAGATTTGCTGCGCGAGTGCGTGATTTTCTGGCGCGTCGGTGCTGTGCCAATTGTCAAAGGCGATGTGAAAGCCGTCCAAATACTGCTTGCGGCCCGCGGCAATGTCAGCCACAAACTGCTGCGGCGTTTTGCCGGCTTTTTCTGCCGCGATCATGATGGGCGCGCCGTGCGCATCATCCGCGCAGACAAAATGCACCTCGTGCCCCTGCATGCGCTGGAACCGCACCCAAATATCGGCCTGGATGTATTCCATCATGTGGCCGATGTGAAAGTTGCCGTTGGCGTAGGGCAGGGCAGTGGTGACGAATAATCTGCGTTTTGACATGGCGCTTATGGGGTGGACTTCTTGGAGCAAAAATGGCTGAAAAGGCGCATGAAACCTGCGCAAACACTTTTCACCCTCGGAAACCCCTTGATTTTACAGGGGCATCGGCCAAGCGGCATTCGCTATGCTAGCGGCTGACAAGGAGAGTACACGCGCATGGCCCTTACCGCAGAAAGCGTCAAAGAAACGCTCAAACAACTCATCGATGCCAACACCGGCAAAGACTACGTGGCCGGCAAATCGGTCAAGAACATCATTGTTGACGGCAATGATGTGAGCCTGGACGTAGAGCTGGGCTACCCGGCCAAGAGCCAGATTGATCCGATCCGCAAGAGCGTGATCAAGGCGCTGAAAGATGCGGGCGCGGCCAACGTCAGCGCCAATGTGTACAGCAAAATTATCAGCCACGCGGTGCAGCGCGGCGTAAAGCTGCTGCCCAATGTGAAGAACATTATCGCGGTCGCTTCCGGCAAGGGCGGCGTGGGCAAGAGCACCACGGCGGTGAACCTGGCGCTGGCGCTGGCGGCAGAAGGCGCCACCGTGGGCATGCTGGATGCAGACATCTACGGCCCCAGCCAGCCGATGATGCTGGGCATTACCGGCCGGCCTGAAAGCCGCGACGGCAAAAGCCTGGAGCCGATGGAAGGGCACGGCATTCAAGCCAGCTCAATCGGCTTCATGATCGATGTGGACACGCCCATGGTCTGGCGCGGCCCAATGGTGACGCAGGCGCTGGAGCAAATGCTGCGCGATACCAACTGGCGCGACCTGGATTATTTGATTGTGGATATGCCGCCGGGCACGGGCGATATTCAGCTCACGCTCAGCCAAAAAGTACCCGTGACAGGCTCAGTGATTGTGACCACGCCGCAAGACATTGCGCTGCTGGACGCACGCAAGGGTTTGAAAATGTTTGAGAAGGTAGGCATTCCGATCCTGGGCATTGTCGAAAACATGGCCGTGCACATCTGCAGCAACTGCGGCCACAGCGAACACATTTTCGGCTCCGGCGGCGGCGAGCGCATGGCCAAGGAATACGACGTGGAGTACCTTGGCGGCCTGCCACTGGACATCAAAATCCGCGAGCAAGCCGATAGCGGCATGCCCACCGTAGTGGCAGACCCGGACGGGCCGATTGCCGCGATCTACAAACAAATCGCGCGGCGCATTGCTGTCAAGGTGGCGGAGAAAGCCAAGGACATGACCAGCATGTTTCCGACGATTACGGTGAGCAAAGATACTTGAGTTGAGAAGTGGTTACGCAGTATTCATAAGGGGTTTGGGGCGGAAATGGCTGGAAATGCTCATGGATATTGCGTGACTGACCCCGTTGAAACTCCGTTGCGTGTTGCCAGGTTTAATAGGAGTTTTATACTTGTATATAAACACAGTATATTTGCTTGAAACCTATACTGCATGTAGCTTTCATGAGCACACGCCGTCCAGTTTAAGTCGCAGTCGCCAGATTATGTTGCAGGTTTCGCGGTATACATTACGTTAGGCCGCTTATGGACCTCCCTCCGGACTTCAAAGTCAGCGAAGCCATCCTCGAACTTGAGGCTAAGGTCGGCGTTCCATCTAACTTCTTTCGCAACCTCAACAGCACGGATGATTGGTCGTTTGTGATCAAGCTTCACGCGCTCTTCGAAGCTGCTTGCGCTCACCTCTTGCTCTTTCACTTCAAGGAGCCGGAGCTCTCGGACGTCTTCAGTCGGCTTGAGCTGAGTAACAAGACAACCGGAAAGATTGCCTTCCTCGGGAAGATTGGCCTGTTGGGCAAGGAGAACAGGCGCTTCATTTCAACTCTCTCTGAGCTTCGAAACAGCCTCGTCCACGACGTGCGAAACGCCGAGTTCAGTCTCCCGAGTCTGGTCAGCTCACTGGACGGAGCCGAGGTCAAGAATCTTGCGATCGCCTTCAGCCCGTACGAGACAACGATCCGGAAGTTCCCGTACCACCCAGACATGAAACTTGGCTTTGACGAGAGGCTTCAGGCGCAAGCCAAGGTCGAAGCCGTACTCAAGCGATTCAAGGCAGATCCGAAGTATCACATCTGGATTGGCGCCTATAGCGTGCTCACATCCATCGTAGACATGTACGGGTACAGCGACTACAAGCAGTGGGTAAAGGCGAAAGAGCACTTCACTGATGGCGACGAAGCGGCCTAACCCCTCGTTCAACGCCGACCCACTACGGCAGGCACTGTAAGGCTGGGCAGAGGTACGGTGTACATTCTCTCTGCCCAGCCTTACAGTGCCTGCCTCCGTGGTCGGCGTTAACTCGAACGCTAGTCCGCGCAGATGGTGTCGTAGCGGCCGCGAAACCTATGGGCCAGACATGATTATTCGAAATCATCTACGCAATATCCATGCGCCTTTTGAAGCAAAAATGGCTCAAAAAGCTCATGGATATTGCGTAGAGGCTATTTTATGTGGCCTGAAATTCCAAGCTACAAATCAAACCGCACAATCCAAAACGCATCGCCCCGCTGCTGCGTGATGTTGCCGCCAAGCCGCTCATAAAACCCCGGCCCATCGGTGCCCAGATGCACCTGCGCGTAGCCCAGCCGCTTGGCGTGGGCCAGCAGCGCGGTGACGAGTGCAGAGCCGATGCCCTGCCCGCGCAGCGCCTGCGCAACCACCAGGCCGGCGAGCCATGGCGGCTCATCAGGCGGGCCGTTGCCATCGTCTTCAATCAAGTTGATCGCGCCTACTACTTGATTATCAAGCAAGGCAATGAGTGACAGTGGAATGCGGTCTGGGTCGCTCGCGTGCGCGAGGCGCTGCTCCATTTTGGCGGCGCTGTAGCCGGGCACGTCGGTCCAAAACTCCTGGTAGATCAGTTGTGCCGCAGCAGCGCGATGCTGCGGGTATTTGTACAAATGATCGATCAGCAGATTCATCGCTCTAGCCAATCCCCAGCATCTTCAACCCCGCAATCGTCAGCACCAGCGCCAAGATTCTGCGCAGCGTAGTAGTGGCCAGATATTTTGCGCCCCAGGTTGCGCCGATGATGCCACCGATGCCCGCCGCCACCGCCCACACCGGTACTTGCTCGGGAATTGTGCCGCCGCGCGCCAAAAAGCCGGCCAGTCCCGCAATCGAGTTCACCAGAATGAATGCGGCGGATGTGCCCGAAGTGTCACGCGTGGTGGCGGCGTGTAGCGCCAGCAGCAGTGGCGAGAGAAAAATGCCGCCGCCCACGCCGGTGAGCCCGGAAAGCATGCCGATAGCGCCGCCGGCGGCGAGCAGCCAGGGTAGCGGAAGCAGACGCTGCACCTCGTCAATCCGCGGCACCCGCGTGCTCCACCACAAATAGCCTGCCGCGTAGAGCAGCACCACACCCAGCAGCAGGCGATGCAGGTTGGTGGGCAGGCTGATCATGCCGCCCACAAACGCCAGCGGCACAGAGGCGATGGATAACGGAACAAACAGCTTCCACGCCACATGCCGCGCGCGTGCAAACTGAATCATGGCAATGCAGGCCACCACAATATTGAGTGCCAGCGCGGCGGGGCGGATGGCGGCTGCGGCAAAGCCAAACAGGCTCAGCACCGCGATATACGCCGACGCGCCGCCATGCCCCACCGAGGAATACAGCACCGCTGCCAGGCACAGCACCAGCGGCACCAGATAAAAAGTCAGATCAGTCATTGCGAGACAATAGCATCGGCGTGCCATCCCGCAATGCAGCCTGATCGTGTATGGTTATTGCGGTTGAGGGCGCAACGCCACCAGCACACTTAAAACAATATTCCAGGAGCAACCAGAATGGACGGCATGGCCGCCAGCGCAGGGCATGCGCTCAGTCTGATGTGGGCGGGCGATCAGCGTCTGGTGGCGATCATCGCGCTGTCGCTGCAGGTCAGCCTAACGGCGGTGGTGATTGCCGGCGTGTTGGGTTTGATCTTGGGTTCCTGGATTGCGGTGACAAAATTCCC
>JBJOQV010000358.1:0-5811 GCA_046049785.1 Pseudomonadota bacterium | reverse complement strand
TCATACTTAAAGTCCGGGTAGCCGCCGGTTTGGGCCGGGTTTTCATATTGGCTTTTGGGAATGCCCATCGCTTGCAGCATGGTGCCGCACCACTGATGCATCAGCAGGCCGTGCCAGCGGTTCTCGGCCTGCACCATGCTGCCGCCAAAGCCTTTGTTCAGATTGCGATAGTCCACATACTGACCAGTGCGTAGAAAACCGCCAGCCGAGCCAAAGGTGATGATGGGCACGCTGGTGGAGTCATGCGTGTAGTTGCCGCTTTCATGCGTCCACACCATTAGCGATTGGTCCAGCAACGTACCGCCACTCGCTGCGGCAACGTTGTTCAATTTATTGGCAAGGTCCAGCACGCAGCTGGAAAAGAAGGTGCGGCTTGCGGTTGCCACAGTGTCTTGCGCGGCCAGACGCGAGTCTGATTGATGCGCAATCTCTTGATGCCAGTCGCCGGCATAGTTTTAAAACGTCTCGTCGTGCGTGGTGACGCAAACGCGCGATGCGCCCACACTGAACGCGGCCACAATGATGTCGTTCATCAACGCCTGCGCCTGCACTTGCCGGCTTGGATTGATTTCGTACCCGGCCGGGTTGCGAACACTGTCAGTACTGGTCGCGGGCCGTGGCGGCGGCGCGCCGGAAGCTAGCTGCAATTTGCGCTGTAGTTCAAAGATCCGCTGCACATGGTCGTCCAGGCGCTGCTTGTCCGCGGCGGACAAGCGGGCGTTGCCGTCGCGCAGTTGCTTGTAGCTTTCCAGCACCTGATCAACCACCAGCGGGCGCGCCAGCGTATTGGATGTGCCAAACAGTTTGTCGAACAGTTCCAGGTTGGACCACGCCGTGCGGCCGGTCTTTTGCAACGTACCGCTGCGATTGGCCGGATTTGACCAAGACCATGAACTGTTACCCAGCACGATGGAACGCTCGCGCACGCGTGCAAGATCAGGATAGAACGTGGGTGACCACGCCATGATCTGATCAATTGTCATGCGCTGCCCGCCGGTCTTGATTGCGTCTTCGGCCTGATCGGAGTCGGCAAAATTGCCCAGGCCCTGCGCGCGGTTGTGGCCGATGTAGAACGGAATGTCGATGCCGTTGATGACATTCATTTTGCCGACCAAGCTGGCAGACAAGGCTGCGCTTGGCGCGCGCAGCACTTCAGAAACGCGCGTTTCACCGCCGGCGACTGCCGGTGTCAGCGCGCCGCGCCGCACTTCATGACCCGCGTACGTCACGCGTTCAGTCTGCGTTGCGGCGGCCGGGTACATATTTCTCTGGTACACGCCGCCGTGCCAGGACAGCATGTGGATGAAGGATTTTTGCGCGCCCGCCGCCTGCGCGGCGGCATCGCCGGTGAATAGCGACGGCAAAAACGGCAGCGCCAGCGCGGCGCCGCCACTGCCCTGCAGGAAACGGCGCCGGTCTATGCGCGGCGCGGCTGCGGGGCTCTTGTGCATCAGAACGTCTTCGATTGGAATTCGGACCGCAGCGCCAGCCGTGCCAGCAGATCACGGATCGATGCGCCGGTACGCGCGGCGTTCATCAGATCAGTCACTGCCGCGCGGTCGCCCTCCATCTCGCGGCGGCCAAAGGTGTAGCGGAAGTAGTGCTGCGCGAAGCAGCGCTCGAACTCACCACTTTCCTGCAAGAACTGCGATGCCTGCAGGCTGTCTGCCGCAAAGCGTGCGTCTGCCGGCGTGATGCGCGGAATACCGTCTGTCTTGATCGCCGGCGAAGAGGTCACCTGCCCCTGGGCGTTGAACAAGCGCTGCACGGTGCGCGGGCGACCCAGCGAGTCAAAGTTCTCGGTGGCAAAGCCCAGTGGATTCATCATGGTGTGGCAGCCCACGCAACTAGTACCAGGCTTTTGCGTCACCGCCTCCACCACTTCACGCGTGGTCATGGTGCCGGACAAATCCACCGTCGCGTTCATCGCATCGGCCGGTGGCGGTGGCAATTGCTGGCAGAGCAAAGCGCTGCGTACGCGATAGCCCTTGATAATCGGCCGCGTATTGGCCGAGCCGGTGGCCAGAAACGCCACGCGCGTCAGCAGACCGCTGCGTCCGCCAGTGGTCACATCAGGTGGCGCGCTCGTGCCGTCCCATACCGGTACGCCGTAGAGCGAGGCGATGTCCGCCGTGCGTGCAAAAGAGCGCTTGTCGGCGAACATGGTCTTCAAGCTGCCGCCGGTCTTGAGGTGATAGGCGGCCAGCTCGCCAATCTCATTCATGGCGTTTTGGCGTGAATCCTTGGTCGGCGTAAAACTGCCGCGGAAGGCATCAAACACGACGTCACCCAGGCGGCTATCCAGCGGCTCAAGTTCATGCAGGCGGAACCACTGCGCAAAAAACTCGCGCACAACCGGCTCTGTCTTGGCATCTGCCGCCAGGCGCGCAACCTGCGCCTGATAAGTGGCTGCATTCAAAAGCTGGCCGTTGTCGGCCAAGCCGGCGAGCTCTGCATCGGGGATGGTTTGCCAGAAGTGGAACGATAGCCGCGCCGCAAGCTCGTGCGCGGTGAGCTGCGCACGGCCGGCGGTGACGGTTGCTTGACCGTGCTCAACCATGTAGCCCACCTGCGGCGCAGACAGCAGCAGCGTTAGCACATCGGCAACAGATACCGCTGCCACCGGCGTGGAGCCCGCCAGATTGCGGTGGAAGGTGACCTCCGCATCCGTCAGAGGGCGGCGCCACGCAATCCGGCCGACCTTGCGGATCGTGTCGCGCAGACAGGTGTCGTCATTAGCGGTGTTGGTATCGGTCGCGCAGGCGCCCATCAAGGCGCCGATGCGTGCAGACGTGGTGAACTCCGCGGCCAGCTTGCCGGCCACTTCGTAAGACGCGTCCACGTGGCTTTGCTGTACGGCCTGATCCAGCCTGTAAAAGCCGCCGTGCCGTTCGCCCACAATATTGATCATGCTGTCGGCCGGGTAGTTGGTGGCCATCGCAGGCACCGCACCGGCGATCGCAGCCCCTTGGGACGGCAACGCTTGCCGCGCGAGGTCTTGCATCGCATTGACATACTGGGTCTTGGTCAGGCGGCGCAGCGGCAACTCTGCAGAACCTGCAGGAAGCGGAGGCAATTCTGTCTGGGCCGGCGGCGGCGTAGCGCCCGGCGTGGGTGCGGGTGTTGCGCCGGGTGTGGGTGCCGGTGTGGGGGCAGGCGTTACGCCGGGCGTTGGCGCTGGGGTCACCCCCGGCGTTGGCGCCGGAGTCACACCCGGCGTGGGCGCGGGTGTTGCGCCAGGACTTGGTGCAGGAGTGCTGCCCACGGGAGGAGGCGCGCCGCCATCCTCGCCTTCTTTTTCACCAGCGCCACAACCGGTCAATGCAATTGCGCAGGCCAGTGCAAGTGACGCTGCAGTACCGCGCATGCGGTAATGCGAAACAAATGTCGCCATCAACTTCTCCCAAGTACGCCCTTGGGAGTGCCGCGCCGCAAACAAGTTCCGGCGCACCTTCGGGATCTCCCGCATATAAGTGACGCCGGCCGACGAGCGGTCGCTTGGGCGATCACGTTTGCACCGGTGCAGCGCAACGCGCCTAAAGTTTGCACTGGCTTCGTGCGCTTTGGTATCGCTGCAGGCATTGTGCTGTGCAGCAACGATCTGCACTTCGCGCCAATTGCCAGCAACTGGCGGCGCGCTTGCGCGCACTGGTCGCTTGCCTCTTTTGCGCCCTGCTACCGGCGGTAACACTGGGCCCATCGACAACAACTTTGCACAGCAAACGAGAAGCGCCATGGACGCATTTGCCAATTTGTATGCCCGGCACCCGCTAGTGTTTTTTCACATGATTGCGGCGGTGTCTGCGCTGCTGGTCGGTGCGTTTCAGTTATGGCGCGCGGGCCGTGGCGATACGGGGCATCGCGTGTGGGGCTGGCTGTGGGTGCTGCTCATGGCCATCGCCACCGTGACCAGCGCGTTTGTCCGCGACTACCGCATGCCCAATATCGCCGGCTTCACGCCGATCCATTTCTTCACGCTCTACGTCGCGATTCAGTTGCCGCTGGCGGTGTACAACGCCAAGACCGGCAACATCATTGCCCACAAGGCGCGTATGAAAGGCCTGTTTATTGGCGGCTGCGTGATCGCCGGTGTGTTTACGCTGTTGCCCGGCCGCTTTCTGGGCCAGCAGCTCTGGCACAACCTGCTTGGCGTGGTCTGAGTGAGGGCACTTAAAGGCATGCCACGCAGTTTTCATGCGGGTTTTGGGCCATTTTTGGCTCGAAAAGCTCATGGATATTGCGTGCAGCATCATCAAACGCATGTTTTAGCCCGAGCAACGCGCGCTTTTGAATTTAGAGCGTTGCACCTTTTGACGGCTCTAATTGACGTTCCGTCACAGAAACTACACCGGCGGCGACCTACAGTATCCGCATGGAAACTGAAGTCGATTGCAAGCAGTGGCGCATCCACTACGACAGCGACATTCGCGCGGTCCGCGCGCAAGCGCTGCCCAGTTTGCGCGGTAGCGATCTGCCCAAGTTCTGTGAAGACGTGCAGCAGTTTGCGCGCCGCCTGCAGTGTGGCCGCATCATGGTGGACTACAGCCAGATGCCCGAGGCACCCAAGTCGATTGATCGCGCCAGCCCGGCGCTGAGCGCGCCGGCAGACGAAGCCGCGCGCGCCGCGCAGATCGCGTTTGTGTTTGACCAGCTCGACCGCGACATCATCCACGCCGGCCAGGTGCTGCGTGAACGCGGCTTTACCGTCGGCGTGTTTAGCGACGAGTGGGCCGCGGTTGACTGGTTGAATTGAAAGAACACTAATTCAGCCCGTTCGCGTTGAGCCTGTTGAAACGCATTTGCGAAAAGCTGAATTAAACGCTCGCAAATGGGCTTCGACAGGCTCAGCCCGAATGGAGTAAATAGAAGCTCCCCTTTAACTTTTCACAAAATACACATAGTCGGCCGTATACGGTACGCGCGCCTGCTTGCCCACATCAGCCGCCGCCGCGCAGCCCGCCGCCGGCGCCACGCCGCCCACGGTGGCAACGCGCTGCACGCTTGTGACCTGCGCGAGAACGCCCGCGCTGCCTTGCGATGCGGCGGTCAGCAGCAGCCACGGAATTGCTCCGGCGGCAGGCGCATCGGCACGCTCCTTTACTTTGCCCACGATCCTGCTGCCGTCGTTGTGCTGCCAGTACGGCCCCGCGCCATGCGTGCCCACCTTCTCGCCTTTGGCGTTGAACAGCTCAGCTTCTGGCGCAACAAAAGCCCAGGCCGGTGCCGGGCTGGCCGCGCCGGCGGCGGCCGCTTTGCATTCATAAATTTGTACACCCTTGGCCGGCCAGGTAAACACCGCGCGCTCACCTTGCGGCACCAGATTGGCGGGCACGGCAGCGGTTTTGGGTACAGCCTGGGTGGCAGTGCCACAGGCGGTTAACAACGCGGCGCCAGCAACTGCGCTACTCACGACGGCGAAAAACGGCAGCTTCATCAAGGTCTCCTTGCTTGGGTGAGAGAAAGCGCGGCGGCGGGATGCAGTTGCGCCGCGCAGCCCATGTACGTGCGTGGCGCGGCAATGGATTTACGAAACCGCTGCGAAACTCGTCATCCCGGCGAAGGCCGGGATCCAATGTCTTCGCAAGTCCTTGATTCGCAACGAACTTGGATCCCGGCATTCGCCGGGACGACGGCCTAAATCGAATTTCGCAGAGGTTTCGGATTTACCAATGGGTACGCAATATCCATGGGCTTTTTCAGGCACTTTTGGCTGGAAAAGCGCATGGATATTGCGAACTCACCTTTGAATCGCGCAATTTTTTGGTAGATCTGGCCGCATACTCAGCGCATATTCAGCGCATCTTTTCCATG
>JBJOQV010000357.1:0-7392 GCA_046049785.1 Pseudomonadota bacterium | reverse complement strand
CGCTGCATCCGCGAAGCCCCACTCCTTGACCATGTAGCACGGCACGGACAAATCCTGCACAACCCACACAGGCCGGCGATTAACACGAATATGCCAAGCCATCACACACCCCCGATGCAGTAGCACAGCCGCGCCCACGCGCGAACAAACCAGCCGCGCCGTGCGTAAGGCCCATCGACCTGCACACGATGCACAGAAGGATGCAGGTTCACGTAGACCGCGCGCGGATCGCGCATGTGCCGCTTGACTAGATCACGGCAATCTTCACACTGGTTATTGCCGCAGATGTTTAGATGCACCTCACTAGACGCATCGCGTGCAGGTACACCGGCGCCCGACGCGCCGCGTTTTTTACTGCTCATTGATTTTCACCCTGCCCACTCTCCCACGAGGCCCGGTAGCCCAACGAAGGGCCGCACTTGGCACGAGTGGAATGTGGGTGAGTGAGCTGAAGGAGAGTCCCACTCGTGCCAACTGCTGGCCGTCCGCGGGGCGTTTGTATTATGTCAAATATAAAAGAATGCCAAAAAGTACAGTGTTGCCGCGGCCCGGTTCTTGTTATCCTGTGCTCGCCTATTTTGTGGAGCGCCTCTTGATGAAGCTGTTTGCTGTTGCCTTTGTTTCCGTCGTACTGCTCGCCGCGTGCGAGTCCAAACCGCTCACACCTGAGCAGTCTGCCGCGTTGGCCGACAGAGAAAACTGTCAGGAAGTGACCGGCAGCCGCTTGCGCCGGTGTGGCACCAATGTGCTGAAAGATGCGGGCGTGAAGACCATGGACGCAGAGGCGGCGCGCTCGATGATGAATAGTGCCACCTCAGGTTCCGGCAAATCCGACAGCGGGTCCCGCTAAGGCCGTTCTCAGCCAACCTAGTTGCGTTACGCAGTATTCATGCGCCTTTTCAGCCAAAAATGGCTCAAGAAGCGCATGAATATTGCGTAGACTTACTTTAAGGCTGCAAAGTTAGTGTTTGCGCCGCGGCTGCGGCTACCGCTTGTTCGCCTAAACGCATGGGGATCCGCTCACCCCTGCCCCACAACTGCGCGTAGTCTTTGTAGTGGCCGGAAAACACGTTGCCGCTTTGCCCGCTGGTGTGAATGAAGCTGCCACCATCGGCGCTTGCCATGTCGTACACGGCGCGGTAGCCGGCACCGTGGCGGGTGTTAAAGACAGTCGGGTCGTCTTTCATGTTGTGCGCGGTCTGGTTGACGGTGAAGCGGTCACCGCCCACGGCAATCCCGATATCAAACACCTTGGCAAGCTGCGCCTGCCGGCCAAAGGGCCGGTGCTCGGCGCGCACGGCGTGGATCGCGCCCCATTTCCAGGCGCTCATGTCGTTGCCGGCGATCTGCTCAAGCGTATCCAGCGCTTTGGGCAGGCTTGCGGCAAGTATGTCTGCGCAGCTTTCCTTGGCCGGCGTGCTGATCACGTCGCACCAGGGTGCTTGATCGGGGTTGCCGGCCAGGGCGGCGAGCAGCGGCTGATGTAGATTATTGGCGGTCCACACATCGGGCCACAGCTTGGCTAGTTCATCTGAAAACGTCTGGCGCATGGCTTCACGCCACCAGGCCACGGCGATCGCGGGCTCGGCGCGGTCTGGGGCCATCACGCCGTTCCAGGATTCAAGCAGCGCCACCGCCCTTCTCTCGCGTTCGCCATTTAGTTTGACGGCGCGCAGCTGCGGCAAAAGGGCTTGCATGGCGAGCGACACATCGTCAGTTTGAATCGCGGCGAGCGTTTGCAGCGTGTGTTTGGGTGTGGCGGCAAGCAAAGATTCGATCCGCTGCGCGCGATACGGCAACGCCCAGTCTGAGCTGATCAGGTGCGGGTAGCCGGGTGGCGTAATTTTGTGGTTTGCCGTGGCAATCCAGGGCTCGCGCGCGGTCTGCGCGGCCGCTTGAAACCGCTGCGGCAGCTCTTCAAAGGGAATCCAGCCAGCCCAGTCGTAGCGCGCCTCCCAGCCAGGCGCGGGCGCTAGGCCGGACAAATCGTTGTCTTTGCTGCGCAGCGGTACGCGGCCGGGTGCGGTGTAGCCAATATTGCCCTCTACATCCGCAAACACCATGTTTTGCTGCGGAGCGTGAAAATCGTGCACGGCGGCCAGAAACTCCGGCCAGTTTTTAGCGCGGTTCATGCCCATGCCCGCTTGCACGGTGAGATCGCCCGGCAACAGCGCAGTCCAGCGAAACGCCAGCACGTAGCCATTCGCTGCGGCCAAGGCTTTTTTCGCGGCTTCGGAGACATCGCTGATCACCGGGCCATGGCGCGTTTCGCGCACTGTGAGCAGCACGTCATCCTGCCCTTTGACTTTGATCCGCTCCGTGCGCACGGCAAACGGCTGCATGCCCTGCGGCGTTTGGTACTGCGCCGGGTTGGCGGGATCGATCCGTTCAAGATAAAGGTCCTGTACATCCGGGCCGGTGTTGGTAAAGCCCCAGGCAATATGGTCGTTGCGGCCCAGCAGCACAAAAGGCACGCCGGGCAAGGTCGCGCCAATCACGTTCAGACCCGGCGCATTCAGGTGCGCCAGGTACCACAGCGACGGCGTGCCCAGACTCAGGTGTGGATCGTTGGCCAAAATGGGTTTGCCGCTTTGGGTGTTTTGACCATGCACCACCCAGTTGTTGGAACCCAGATCGGCCGACAGGCGTTCCAGCCCGCCCGGCGCAGCAGCGAGCAGTTCGGAAGCCGCGGTTGTGGCGCTTTTTGCCACACCGAGTTCGCGGTACAGCGCCACGTAATCGCGGGTAGAAATAGGTGCGTCGCCGGGGTAAGGCAGCAGCAACCGGTCAATCGCAGCTTTGTCCAAAATGCCGGACAGGCGCAGCCGGTTCAGCTCGCCGGCCCAGTTGCCGCCCAAATCCCAGGCCATCATCAGCGTCCAGCCCACGCTGTCGGCCGGCGTCCAAGGTTCGGGCGCCGGTGCTTGCAGAATCCGCGCCTCGGGCGGTACCCGGCCCAGGGCAAAAGCAGCGTTTACGCCGTCTGCGTAGCGCGTGAGCAGGTCGCGCGTGGGGGCGTCGTATTCAGCCAGCGCGGCCTGTGCACGGCGCGCAATGCCCAGCGTGCGCAGAAATTTATCTGTCTCCAGCGCTCCGGCGCCAAGCACCTCCGCCAGCCGGCCGGCGGCAATGCGGCGCTGCATTTCCATCTGCCAGCCGCGCTCTTGCGCATGGGTAAAACCCAGCGCGTACACCGCATCGCCAATGCTGCCGGCGTAGATGTGCGGTACCGCATCCGTGTCGCGAATGATCTTCGCTTGCGCGGTCAATCCGGGCGCAGTCAGCGTACCTTCGAGCTGCGGCAAGCTGGCGTGCCGAACCCACAACACCCCTGCCCCCAGCACCGCCACCAGCACGCCCACCAACGCCAGCACCCACTTGATTACACGCATTGATTGTTCTCGTCTCTTTGAATTGTCGTGTTGACGCGCCGCAGCCATCCTCAATACTTGGGATTGTGGGGGCTAGGCCGTCTTTTATTCTGCTCATGAACGACAAATAATCACATCGAAATAAGGGAGTGGCGCAATCGCGCCATTGGTGCAAATGTACGGCCAAGAACCGGTAGTTACAAAACCGCCGCCTGCTGCGCGGGGCGACGCAGCGGCTTTTTCAAATTCTGCGGCTGCACCAATACCCAAGCTGGTATTGCTGTGTGAACTAGCAAACCACAGCGCCGAAGCAAGCATTGAGCTGTCACGCAGTGGTTGGGCCGTGACCGACCGCAACGCGCTGCCCAAAGGCCCGCTGAGCGCAAACGAGCGGCGCGCCCTGCCCTGCATCGGTCTTGTGATGGTAGGTGCAGATGTTGCGGCCCTGCGCCGGCAGCTGGAAGAGCTGGACGAGATTTTGCCGGCCCGTTTTCTGTGGCTTGCGCTGCTGCCCAGCGGCGCGGCGCCGAGCGAAGAAGCGCGCGCACTGATTGCAGAATACTGCTTCGACTTTTTTACGCTGCCTATCAACTGGGATCATCTGGCCCACACGCTGGGCCATGCGCTGGGCATGCTGTCGTTGTCGGACATGCCAGGCGCTCTGGAGCATTTTCTGACCGATCGCGGCATTGTGGGTGAATCAGAGGCCATGCGGGCGCTGCTGCATGGCGTGCGCAAGGTAGCGCAGTACGACGAGCCGCTGATGATTGTGGGCGAGCCCGGCACCGGCAAAACCATGGCCGCGCGCGCGGTGCATGCGCGCTCGCTACGCACCAACGCGCCGTTTGTGGTGGTGAATTGCGCCAGCTATTCGCAGCAGGCGCTGTGCGACGCGCTGTTTGGTGCGGCTGCAAGCGGCAGTGGCGCGGCCCACGGCGGCACCTTGTTGCTGAACAATGTGCATGACTTGCCGCCGGAGGGCCAGCAGGCGCTGCTGCGCATGCTGGAAGAAAAAGTCTATTTCGACGGCCAGACTGTGCGCGCAGTTGATGTGCGGATCATCTGCGCAACCTCGCCGCAGTCCATGCCTACGCCGGAGCGCGTTTCGTTTAACCCTGCGCTTTTTCACCGCCTCAATGTGTTGTCGTTGCACGCGCCGGCACTGCGCGAACGCACCGGCGACCTGCATCTGCTCGCGCGTTACTTTCTCAATTATTACGCCGCCGATTCCGGCCGGCGCCTGCGCGGTTTCACCAAAGACGCGCAAAATGCGTTGACGGCGTATCACTGGCCCGGCAATGTGCGTGAACTGATGAGCCGCGTGCGGCGCGCGATCGTGATGTGTGAAGGCCGCTCAGTGACCGCACGCGACCTGGGCCTGGAGGATCTGGCGCCGCACGAGCATGTTCTCACGCTGGAGCAAGCGCGCCATCAGGCAGATATCTCTGCAATCCAAAGCGCCTTGGCGCGGCGCCGCAACCGGCTGACTGACGCCGCGCGCGACCTGGGTATTTCTCGCGTCACGCTGTACCGCTTGCTGGAGCGCTATCAAATCCGCCCGCGTGGACCGCGGCCGGTGTAACGCCAAGCGCTTAGAGGGAGCTTCTAAAAACCCTCGAACCGTTCGGGCTGAGCCCTCGTTCAAGCCGGGGGCAGGCTTTGTCTAAGTCCCTTACTTTTCAGTGGAATCAATGACTTATCGCAAATGCGTTTCGACAAACTCAACGCGACCGGAGGTTTTTAGAAGCTCCCTAGAGTAGTCTACGCAATATCCATGCGGGTTTTGAGCCATTTTTGGCCCAAAACCCGCATGGAATATGCGTACTGTGTTTTTTGGCCTCTAATGCAGGCTATTCAAACACCAAAAACGCATCCTTGCCCTCTGCCAGCAAGCGCGCCTTTGCACCCACCGGCAGCGTCACCACCGTGGCCACATGCCCGGCAGGCAATCCGGTGAGAATGGGTGTTTTGGTCTGCGTGCGCAGGTAGTCAATGCAGGTTTGCAGCCGGTAGCCGCGATCGTTCGGCATCGTCTTAAAGCCCGTGAAATGCCCCAGCAGCACTGCCTTCTGCGCATCCAGCACGCCAGCCTGCTTGAGCTGCAGCAGCATGCGCTCGATCTTGTAAGGATGCTCGCCCACATCTTCCAAAAACAAAATACCGCCCTTCACCGCCGGCCAGTACGGCGTGCCGAGCATGCAGGCGACCATCTTGAGATTGCCGCCCCACAACGTGCCTTTGATATCGATGCTCTTTGCAAGCGCGGGCTTGGTGGCAAAACCAA
The DNA here is from genome assembly GCA_046049785.1 of Pseudomonadota bacterium. Lineage (GTDB taxonomy): Bacteria > Pseudomonadota > Gammaproteobacteria > Burkholderiales > Burkholderiaceae_C > JBJOQV01. Next base: position 1,737 of record JBJOQV010000357.1, on the reverse strand, counting down.
TCGCTTCCAGCTCGCCACGCATGGCTTCCATAAAACAATCCATCGTTGTGGCGTCTTCTTCTTCACGCGCGAACTGATCGCACGCCAGCGGACCACTGTAGGTCACCGCACCAGCCTTGGCCAGCATGGCAAACGAAAACGCCGTCATGTCGCTCATGCCGACCCATTTTTTTCCGGATTTGGCGAGTTTTTTGTAGTCCAGCGCATCCAAAATACGGCTCATGCCGTAGCCGCCGCGCGTGGCCAGCGCAACCTCGCTACTGTCCTTGGCAACACGGTAAAACGCCGCAACGCGGCTTGCATCGTCGCCAGCAAAGCGCTGCTGGCGCGCTAGCGCGTTTTCATCGATATGCACCGCACAGCCTGCCGCCTTGAGCCGCTTGGCCGCGAGCCGTAGTGGCGCAGCTTTTTGCAGTGCGCCGGCAGGCGTGAATAAGGTGACTGACAAGGCGGCTGATGAGGTGACTGACAGCGGGCTACGCGCCGCGTTCTCGCTATTTTTTTTCATTGATCTGACTCGATGACCGTAACGCCACTCGCATCAGCAGCAGGCTTGCCGCTTGCCCGCCGCTCCGCGAAAAATTCCTTGAGCATCTGCCCGCATTCGTCCGCGAGCACGCCGCCTTCAAAGGTGGTTTGATGGTTAAAGCTGGCCTTGGTCACATCCACATTGCCCCCACAGGCACCCGTTTTTGGGTCTGGCGCGCCAAACACCACGCGCTTGAAACGCGCGTGGATCAAGGCCGTGGCACACATTGCGCAAGGCTCCAGCGTGACATACAGCTCGCAATCTGGCAGCCGGTAATTGCCCAGCTGTTCCGCCGCTTGGCGAAGCGCCACAATCTCCGCATGCGCGGTGGGGTCGTTCGACGTGATTGGCTGGTTAAACCCCGTAGCGATCACTTTGCCATCCTGTACCACCACCGCACCTACCGGTACCTCACCTACCACCCAGGCGTTGCGCGCCTGATCCAGCGCGATGCGAATAAAGTTTTCGTCTGTCATGCGCCATTATTGCTTGCCTTCAGCTTGATCGATCCGTTTGGCCGCTTCAGCCGCAGCTTTTTCAAGCTCCTGCTGAACTTGCTTGGAGACATCGGCAGGTTTGACCATGATTGCCGGCGCACCTTGGGTAGCGGAGGGAACCGATACGGGCGTTTGCAGCTGCTTTTTGACCAGCATACCGGTCACGACGATCGCGGCAACAATTACTCCTAGCGAAAACAGCGCGCGCATCGGATCGTCCCTACTCGTTTGTTCACCGGCAATTTGTTTTGACGCACTTTCATAGAGGTAAATGAGTTTAGACGATGATGATTTGCTTTAAAAAAGGCGGTTATTGCAGCGTCACGGAGCTTCTGATACCGGCTGAGCGGCGCTGCGGCGACATCTGCAGCAGCGCCGACCCTGCGGAGCACAACCAGTAGCACCGCAACCGGGCGCTGGGACAGATGCGCGCACCAAAAAGCAGCTTTGCGCGGTGTCACCTGCCTATTCGCGGCTCGTTTGCGGTGCGCATGATCGCGTTTAGCGCACCGCGATGACTCTGTCTGTAGAGCAGCATAGCCTGGCACGGTAGCTGCATAAGCCTGCTGCCATACCCATACCAATGCTAGCTCACGCACCGTCAATCCCCCCCTCGCAGACGCCGCCCGCAGAGTTAGCCGGCAGGCGCGCAGTGGCGCTAACGACATCGCCTCCGTCGGCGATTGGCGTGACTATCCTGCTGCGCAGGCC
>JBJOQV010000356.1:0-3976 GCA_046049785.1 Pseudomonadota bacterium | reverse complement strand
ACCACCATGGCGGTGTTTTCATCCACGCCCAGGCCGGTCTTGTAGCCCTTGGCCAGCATGGCGGGTAGCATGCGCGCAAAGCGACCGCGCATCAGCAGGTGCTGATCGACAAACACATCCGGCCCGATGAAACCTAGGCCGGGTGCGAGCACTTTGTCGCCTGCCACGCCTTGCTTGAGCACGTCCAGCACCTCCGGCGGCTCATAGAACATGGTGCTGCTCATGATGGCGGCGCCGGCGCTGGTGCCGGCAATCACGCCGCCGCTACGGTATACGTGCCATATCGCGTCCAGCACCGGCGTGTGCTTGCCGTCCGCACCCACCAGCACTTGCGTGATACGGCCTTGATCGCCACCGGTGAAATACACGCCGGTGGCCGCGCGCACTTTGGCGGCGAGCGCAGGATCGTGGGCGGCTTTGACCGCATCGCCGTCTTTGTAGCGCGGCGCAATCGGCACCACAAACGCATCCGCGCCGTAACGGTTCAGGCTCTCAACGGTCTGCGCGCCGGATTTGTCTGGATTACTGGCGGCCGTGGGCAGCACTGCAATCTTGGCGCCCTTGCCGCCGGCAAGCTGCACCACCCGCTCCCACACCGCGGCGTTGTCGGTGCGCAGCGCGCCGCCGATGATGATAAGTGCGCCCTTGGGCGCGCTGCCTTCCGCTGATTTTTCTTGCGCTGCGATTGCCATGCTGCTGCCCATCGTCAGCAACACCGTCCACGCAATGCGCGCGGCGATGCAAAAGGGTCTAGTCCAAACATCAGGGACTCCATGCATTGATACATTCTCCTGCTCCAAAGCACACGGGGCGGACGTTTGTGGCGCCCGCCCCGTGTGCACATGCAAGACTTTAGCCCGGCATGTTCAATGACGTTACTTGAACGAGTAGGACGCGCTCATGTAGAACGTGCGCCCCCGCGGATCGGTATACGTGGGGTCATACGTGGCCAGGAAGTAGTACGCCTGATTTGAGAACGGTGGCGGCGTATCCAGCAGGTTTTGAATGCCGGCACGCAGTTTCAAATCTTTCGTGGCATTCCAGCTGCCGGACAAATCCCACAGCGAGTACGACTTGACTTTGCGCGATGGCAGGCGGGTATCGGTCACCGGATCATAAGTGGTGTTCTGGTCGGTATAACCAGATGAGTATTGATTGGCCAGCGTCAAACCAAATGCACCGTAATCCCAATCCACCGAGATACGGTGACGCCAGCGCTGAATCACCTGATCGTTCAGGAACACCCCCAGATTGCTGCGGAACGGCTCCTGCGGGCCGAACTGCCGGTCATACTTGAGGATGTAGGTTCCGGACACCCCCAGGCCAAAGCGGCCGTAGTCGCCCTTTTGGCCGCGCAGTTCGACACCAAGGTCGATGCCAGACGTTTTCAAGCGGCCTTGGTTTTCTTTCTGCAAGATGATGTTGGTGATGAAGCCGTCCACATCGCGCTCAATGTAACGGCCGTTGTACTTGTCAGGATTTTCAACAATCACCTGCTCGCCAAGCGTACTGATGACGTTTTTCTTCTGGATGTTCCAGTAGTCAATGCTGAAGTTCAAACCAGTTCTGGGCTCGAACACGGCTCCCAACGAAAACTGTTTGGACTTCTCAGGCTTGAGATTGGGATTGCTGCGTCGCTCAACATTCCATTGGTCGGTGCAATTGTCCAGAGTATCGCCGGTTGCAACACACTGCGGATCAGTTAGCACGCTGGAGGTTGTGCCGAACGTTGTGGGGCGTTTCAGATCCGCCAGTGAAGGCGCTCTGAAGCCTGTGCCAACAGAGCCACGTACCAGCAGTTCCTTGCTTGGCTGCCAGCGAATACCGGCCTTGGGATTGGTTGTGTTACCTACGCCGCTGTAGTTGTCATAACGTACAGCAAATTGCGCCTCAATTTCTTTTGTGAATGGCGCGCTCAACTCAGTGAATACGGAGCTGATTCTGCGGCTATCACTTGTGGCTGCGAGATCAGTAGATAGGCCGGAGCCGTCGCGATCACCCGCAATGTTATTAGAGGTTAGTAAAGCAGAAGGCGTAAAGCTAGTGGTCTCACGACGTAAATCGGCACCCAATGCCAGCGCCAAATCGCCGCCGCCTAGCGCGGTCAGTGGACGCGAACCTTTGATATCAAATGCGGTGGTAACGCCTTTGGACTTGCGTGCTTCATCATTTATTTTGATGCTGTTAATCAGATCACGGCCAGCCTGTGTCGATGGGCCAAACGGATTGACGGTGCCATTGCGAACACCCGCAACAAACTGATCAAACAACACATACCCGTCGACATAAGCATCTACTGCTTTGTTTTCGGCACGGCTGACCGCGGTGTCGTAATCCCAACCAGCGAAGGTGCCGGATGCCCCAACAACCAAGCGACTCGCGTCGCTGGTGACCTCGTTGGTGCGGTTCCCGGCTTCACTCATACGTAAGCGAACCTCTACGTTACCGATGTTGTTTGCTGCCAATTGCGCCGGGTAATACACCGATGCAGGCCCAAAACCCGTGACTGCAATGGGATTGGCACTCAACACATAGCGGCTCTTGGTTTGGCTGAGAATAAGCTCGCCAAAGACCTGATGCTCGTCGGTCAGTTGATAGGCAGCGCGGCCAAGAAAACCAAGTTTCTTGGACTCAGGATAGATCTCTGTGTCTTGCATGTAGTCATAGCTGCAGCCGTTAGCCGAGCCTGGGCCATCGGGCGCGTATACGCTGGCGGGTGGATTGCACCCTGGCGCGCTGAAGTTGATAGTGCGGTTGGTAATCAGTTGTCCGCCTGCCGTAACACCAGCATTACGTAGCGTATTGCGCTGGCCGGTAGTCAAGCGAATGTTGGCCGGAAAGGTCCGGCTAGACATCAACGCCGGCAGCGTCGTAGCCAATGGCCGCTCTTTGATGAAATCTCGCTGGCTGGAACGCAAAGAATCCAGTTGCTGAATATCCAGCACACCCATGACATTGAAGCGGTCTTTACCCAAATCGCCAAAACCACCGCTGATTGTCGCGGTGCGCTTGCCGGCGCCGCCTTCCTGCGTGCCGGCGGCGTAGACGCCGACATCCACACCTTGATAATCGCGCCGGGTGATGAAGTTGATCACGCCGCCGATGGCATCCGTACCGTAAATCGCTGAAGCGCCATCTTTTAACACCTCAACGCGCTGGATTGCACCGGCCGGAATATTGTTCAGGTCAACACCGGATTCATCGCCGGGCGAGGCGAAATTCGCCATGCGCCGGCCGTTGAGCAGGATCAGCGTGCTCGAAACGCCAATGCCGCGCAGATTGGCACCGTTGAAACCGCGCTGGCCCGAGGTGCCATCAGTAATGCTGGCACCGTCGGACAGTGGCGCGGTGTTGGCGCTGATGGTCTTGAGCAGCTCGGCTGCCGTGGTGACGCCGGCCTTGTTGATGTCTTCACGCGTGATTACCTGCACCGGCAGCGCGGTTTCGCCTTCAATCCGCTTGATCGAAGAACCGGTGACTTCTACCTTGCCCAGCGTTTGGCTGGGCTCCGTGCTTTGCGCCATGACTGGCAACGTGATGCCCAGCGCTAGTGAAGCGCCGAGCGCTTGCAGCAGCGCCGCGGTTAAGCGGTTTGGCTGGGCCTTGAATCCTTTGCTTTGAGACTGCATTGCTCCTCCCGAGAAAACGATGCGATTGGGCTTATGGCCCTGAAAACAACTGGAAGCAATGTACAGATAATTTTCGTTTTTGAAAATATGAAAATTAATTTTCTTTACATAACCACACAAAGCACACGCTTCTTATCGGTGCGGCGGCGCACCAATTCGGCGAATGTGTGAGACTTGCTGGGGCGTTGGGGCGGCTGGGCAGGCAGCCGAGCTTCTAGAGGCGCTTCTTGCGCTCGCCCGGCATGGGTAACTGCGCAGCACGCACTGCGCGCGCCGGCTCACCACGGTACATATAGGCAGAAATGGCTTCTGTCAGCTTGGCGGCTTGTTCAACGTTATTCTTGTTG
>JBJOQV010000355.1:0-5002 GCA_046049785.1 Pseudomonadota bacterium | reverse complement strand
CGGTGCGATGTCTGGCGGCAAATTCCAGATCACGGTTGCAGCGCCTGGCGAGATCGTTCCCGCGTTTGGCGTGGTGGACGCAGTGCAGGCCGCTACTGTTGAGATGGCGCACACGGCGCCTTACTACTTCTTCGGCAAAGACCCAACCTTCGCGCTGGGCTGCGCCATTCCATTTGGCCTGAACTCACGCCAGATGTCCGCCTGGATGTTCGAGGGCAACGGCATGAAGCTGATGCGCGAGTTCTACGCCAAGTACAACATCATCAATTTTGTGGGCGGCAACACCGGCGCACAAATGGGTGGCTGGTGGCGCAAGGAAATCAAGAGCCTGGCAGACCTTAAAGGCCAGAAGTTCCGCACCGGCGGTTTTGGCGGCCGTGTGATGGAGCGCATTGGCGCGATTCCCCAAAACATCCCCGGCGGCGAGATTTACCAGGCGCTGGAAAAGGGCACGATTGATGCGGCCGAGTGGGTGGGTCCATACGACGACGAGAAACTGGGCTTTAACAAGGTTGCGCCCAACTACGCGTACCCAGGTTTCTGGGAAGGCGGCCCGCAGCTTGATTTCTATGTCAACGACAAAGCCTTTAATGGTCTGTCAGCCGAGTACAAGGCCATGATCGAGGCTGCCGCAACCCACGCCGCAACCGAGATGCAAGCCCGCTATGACGCACGCAATCCTGCAGCGCTAAAGCGCCTGGTGAGCGGTGGCACCAAGCTGTTCCGCTTCCCCAAAGACGTGATGGATTCTGCGTTCAAGGAAGCAATGGCGCTGTACAGCGAGCTGTCCGGCACCAACCCAGCCTGGAAGAAAATCTACGAGGATTACTCTGCATTCCGTCGCGATTCCAACCTGTGGTTCCGCTTTGCGGAAGCCGGGTTTGACGACTTCATGCAGAATCAAAAGCTCTGATTTTCAATCAGCAGGCCGATGTGAAAAATGCCCCGCAGCGCGGGGCATTTTTTTTGCTGCTTAATCGCCGGACAAGCCGGCTTGCATCACTTCTTCTGTTGGTCTTGCTTCACCGCGTCGAGAATTCCTTTCATGGGATCATCTTTCTCGTTACTACCCGGCGAAGGCGACGGATCGGTGGGGTTGGGCATGTTTTGCAGCGTTTCTCGTCCCGAGCGCAGCTGTTCAAGCGCTTTGTCCGCATCGATATTGGTGACGTTCTTGACGAGATTGCCGGATACCAGCGTCGGGTAGGCAATCACCATCGCCACCATGATGAGCTGCAGAAAGATGAATGCGATGGAGCCTTTATAGATTTGTGCGGTGGTGACCGCGGGAATCATTTTCCCGGTCACGCGATCCTTATAGTCTTTCTTGGCAGCGACGCTGCGCAGATAGAACAGCGCAAATCCAAACGGCGGCGTGAGGAATGAGGTTTGCAGGTTCATCGCGATAATCACGCCAAACCACACCATCACTGCATCAATGGGCACGCCCGGCAACATCTCGGGCAGGATTTTCTCGGCCACCGGCGCCAGCATCGGGATCACGATGAACGCTATCTCAAAGAAGTCGATGAAGCAGCCCAGGATAAACACCAGAATATTCACCACAATCAAAAAGCCCAGCGCACCGCCCGGCAGTTTGTCGAATAGATGCTCCACCCACACGTGGCCATCGGCCGCATTGAAGGTGAAGGAAAACACCGTCGAGCCGATCAGGATGAACAGCACAAACGTGGCAAGCTTGGCGGTACTGTCCAGTGCCTGGCGCATCAGTTTGAAATTGAGCTGGCGGCGCGCAAACGCCATGATCAGCGCGCCCATCGCGCCCATTGCGCCGCCCTCGGTGGGCGTTGCCACGCCCAGAAAGATCGTGCCCAGTACAAGAAAAATCAATACCAACGGCGGAATCAGCACGAAAGTGACTTGCTGCGCCAGTTTGGAAAGCAGGCCAAGTTTTAAAACGCGGTTGGCGATGGCTAATGACAGCGCCAATAGCGATGCGACTGTCAAAGACATGATCAGCACCTCGTCACCGGGTGCAGGCGTGGTGCGGCCAACCCAGCTATTGATGACGCGCTCATGCACCATCGACCATCCCCACGCGGCGATGCCGCAGATGATGAGCAGCACAACCAGCGAGCGATGGCCGCTTGAGCCATTGCTTTCGCGGTAAATCCGCGCCTCTGCAGGCAGGGCGGGCACCCAGGTGGGTTTGAAGATGGCCACGACGGCGACAAAAATCAAATACAGGCCCACCAGCATCAGGCCCGGCACGATCGCGCCGGCATACATATCGCCCACGGAGCGGCCGAGCTGATCGGCCAGGACGATCAACACCAGCGACGGCGGAATCGCCTGCGCCAGCGTGCCCGAGGCGGTGATGGTGCCGGTGGCGATGGTGCGGTTGTAGCCATAGCGCAGCATGATCGGCAGAGAGATGAGGCCCATCGAAATCACCGCTGCCGCAACCACGCCGGTAGTCGCGGCAAGCAGCGCACCGACCAGGATCACCGCCACGGCCAAGCCGCCGCGCAGGGGGCCAAATACCTGACCTACCGTTTCCAGCAGATCTTCAGCCATCCCCGAGCGTTCAAGAATGATGCCCATGAAGGTAAAGAACGGAATTGCCAGCAACGTATCGTTTTGCATGATGCCAAATACGCGCAGCGGCAACGCCGAAAACATATTTGCGGGAAACAGCCCAACCTCAATGCCAATAAAACCGAACAGCAGTCCCGTAGCAGCCAGTCCAAATGCGACCGGAATACCGGTGAGCAAAAAGAATAGTAAGCCCACAAACATCAACGGGACGAAGTTTTGTGCGATAAAGCCCGCCATGTTTACTGTGCTCCCTGAAGATTCTTTTGTGCCTTGGCTTCCAGTTCTTCGAGCAGCAGTTGCTCATCGCTTTTTTCGGCCACTTCGCTGACCGGCTCGCTGCGATGGCCGGTTAGGAAGGCCACGCGTTTGATCAGTTCAGAGATGCACTGGATCACCAGGATCGAGAAGCCCACGGGAATCAGCAGCAGCACCGGCCAGCGGATCAAACCACCGGCGTTCTGGCTCATTTCGCCGGAAATCCAGGCGCGCTCGAACACCGGCCAGGATAAATTGATCAAGATGAGCGATAGCGGAATAGTGAACACCAGCATGCCGATGATGTCGATGATGGTATTGGTGCGCTTGCTCAGCTTTGAAGAAATGAAGTCGATGCGTACATGTGCATTGCGCAGCCAGACGTACCCTGCGGCAAGCATGAATACGGCAGCGAACAAATACCACTGGATCTCAAGATAGGCATTGGAGCCGATATCGAAGGCCTTGCGCATGATGGCGTTGCCGGCACTGATCACGACGGCGGCAAGCACGAGCCACATGGTCAGTCGGCCAATCTGCTCGTTTATCCAGTCAATACCCGCTGATAGCTTAAGTAGTGCATTCACGACAGGAGTCCCCAAGAGTAAAAAAACCGATGCGACTGCGCTGACCGCAGTTTTATTTCATCAAGTGAAACGTTGATGCGGATTATAGAAACGCAGGCGCATTGCGTCCATGTAAACCCGAGTAAGTTACACCGCTTTTGGGGTGGCCGGCAGACGCGTGCTAGGCCAGCTTCTTTCGCCACCCAGCGATTTGCGCCATGACTTGTTCGGGCGCGGTACCGCCCACATGGCTGCGCGCAGCCACCGAGCCTTCCAGTGTCAGCACCGACAGCACAGTTTGATCGGCTTGCGGAATGATCTGGCGCAGCTCGTCCCGGGACAGCTGCGCCAGATCGACGCCGCGTTCGCTCGCGTGCCGCACCGCATGCGCCACCGCCTCATGCGCGTCGCGAAAGGGCAGCCCTTGTTTGACGAGCCAGTCCGCCAGATCGGTGGCGGTGGCATGGCCCTTGAGCGCCGCTGCGCGCATGGCATCGTGCTTGACGCTGATGCCGGGCACCAGCTCGACAAAGATACGCAGCGTATCCAGCAGCGTATCGGCAGTGTCAAACAGCGGTTCTTTGTCTTCCTGGTTGTCTTTGTTATAGGTGAGCGGCTGGCCTTTCATCAGGGTCAGCAGGCCCATCACGTGGCCGTACACGCGCCCGGTCTTGCCGCGCGCAAGCTCGGGCACGTCCGGGTTTTTCTTTTGCGGCATGATGGATGAACCGGTGCAAAAGCGGTCTGCCAGGTCAATAAAGCCGACGCTCTGGTTCATCCACAGCACGAGCTCTTCAGATAGCCGCGACACGTGCATCATGCAGACTGCCGCGGCGCTCACGAACTCAATCGCAAAGTCGCGGTCGCTCACCGCGTCCAGCGAGTTTTGGCATACGCCGTCAAACCCAAGCGTTTTGGCCACGCGCTCGCGGTCAATCGGAAACGTCGTGCCGGCCAACGCGGCGGCACCCAGCGGCAGGCGGTTCACGCGCTTGCGGCAATCGGCAAAACGCTCGGCGTCGCGGCTAAACATTTCAACGTAGGCCAGCAAGTGATGGCCAAAGGTCACGGGCTGCGCTACCTGCAGGTGCGTAAAGCCAGGCATGATGGTGGCGGTGTGCTGCTGCGCCAGATCAAGCAGCGCCGTGCGCAGCGCGACAAGCGCGTGCTGCACCTCATCAATCGTGCCGCGCAACCACAGCCGGATATCCGTGGCAATCTGGTCGTTGCGGGAGCGGCCGGTATGCAGGCGTTTGCCGGCCATGCCGATCAGTTCTGTGAGGCGTGCTTCGATGTTCAAATGCACGTCTTCCAGCGCAATCTTCCACTCAAACTGGCCGGAATCGATCTCCGCAGCGATTTGCGCCATGCCGCGTTGAATATCCGTCAAGTCTTGCGCGCCAATAATGTTCTGTGCGGCCAACATGTCGGCGTGAGCCAACGATCCGGCAATATCCGCATGCGCCAAGCGTTTATCGAACGATACCGACGCGGTATAACGTTGTACGGCCTGCGCAACCGGCTCAGAAAAGCGCGCTGACCATGCTTGGGTTTTTTTGTCGAACTGGGAAGTCATGCAGACCTTGGAAGCGCGTAAACCGCGCGAAGAAGAACAGGGCAAG
>JBJOQV010000354.1:0-4912 GCA_046049785.1 Pseudomonadota bacterium | reverse complement strand
AGATAGCCTGGCAGATCTCCGGCATCTACAAGCGCGCGTAAATTCTCCGAATCGCTAGCCTTTGTAATTTTCGTGAAACCGTTTTCTTTGCGAAGGCAATAAATTTCTTCGAGCTTCAACGCATTCAAAAAGTCTGGAGAATGCGATGAAATAAAAACTTGTCCGCCGCGGTTTGCGTAGTCGCGGAATTCTTCAGCCAAGTCTGGCAACAACTCTGGATACAGCTGATTCTCCGGCTCCTCTACCGCCAACAATGGATAAGGTTTCGGGTCGTTTAGCAGCAATAGATAAGCAAACATCTTGATCGTGCCATCAGATACATGACGTGCTATGAACGGATCCTTAAAGCTTCCGTCTTGAAAACGTAAGACCAAGCGCCCATCTTCGGTTTGCTTGGGTTCCACTACGGAAACGCCAGGAACACGCCGCTTCATCGAATCCAGCACGCGATCAAAACGGTCACGATGATGCTCAAATAAAAAATTGGCGACCAATGGCAGATTATCACCGCGCGTAGAAAGGTGCTCGGCGAAACCATCTTCTTGGCTTGGCCGCGCCTCCGAAACGTGAAAGTCGGAGATATGCCAGTTCTCTACCATTGTGCGGAACGCGCTGGCCGCCTTAAATCGCTCGAACTGCCCAAGCCCCTTTATCGCCAAAATGTCTGGCGCGTCCAATTGCTGCTCTTCGCGCGTCAAATCTTCGTCTTGCTTGGAAAAATCTTCCTCATTTACGATTGCAAAACCCCTGCCGCCCGAAAAATCTAAGAATCTAAAAGGAGCGCCATAACTAGATCGCTTGTAACGCAACACCTCTCGCTCTACGAGAGGTCTGCCGTCTTGGCCCGGTGTAATTTTCAGAACATAAGTAACGAGGCGCTCCCTGCCTGTAATCTCCAACCTGAACTGCATCGTCAATTCGATAGGTTCGTGCGCAAATCCTCTGCTGGCTAACTCTTTGTACCCTCCCCGTCTAGAGATCGCCTTGCCTACATTCATTGCAAGGGCATCTTTTAAGAACGAGAACACGTCGAAAAGAGTTGATTTTCCAGTTCCATTGGCACCAACTAAAACACAAAGCCGAGGCACATGCTCGAGCTTAGTGTCACGAAACAAACGAAAGTTTTTGATCTCAATAGATTCGATTTGCATCAGAAATTCTCCGAAACGCAGCATCACCCATATGCCGCCCACCTTCTCGCCCTGTCGATCACATCAGGACGTCATAGCCGCTTCAACTTTTTCTACTCAGCTTCAAGATCATCTCAACTTCACCATCTTCAATACGCCCGGTGTGCGCAAAGCCGAGCTTCTTGTAAAACGCCGCCGCAGCCAAATTGCCTGGCTGATGCGACAGGCCCACTTGTGCCACGCCCATCTCGCGCGCTTTGGCGATGATGAGCTGCATCGCGGCTTTGCCATGGCCGCGATTTTGATATTGCTCTGCGATCATGATGCGCCAGATATACAGCTCGTCGGCACGGTCTTCTTCATCGGGATCGATGCGTGCATCCCACAGCAGCGTGAGGCCCACCGGTGTTTCATCGGCGTAGATCGCGTGCGCGGAACCTGGGGCGCCAAAATAGCGCACTTGTGCGAGAGACTTCCAGTTGCTGCCCACAAACGTGGATTGCGAAGGCGCCACTTGCAGCATGCCGATTTCATCCACGTTATCGTCCGTGACCGCACGCAAGCTCACCACTGGCGCAGCTTTGTTTGCAGCAGGTTTGACATCGGCCAGCCGCATGCGCGCAGCCTGCGCATGCGCAGCCAAACCTTCGGTATCCGCAAGTGTGCCCGCGAGCTCACCCAGTTGCTGCGCGCCCTGCGCGCTTGCATAAATGATGCTGCTGCGCTTTTGAAAATCGTACACACCCAGCGGCGACGAAAACCGCGCGGTGCGCATGGTGGGCAGCACGTGGTTGGGGCCGGCGCAGTAGTCGCCCAGGCTCTCGCTGCTGTAGGCGCCCATGAAAATCGCACCAGCGTGGCGAATGTACTGCAGCAGTGCTTGCGGGTCGGCCACGCTCAACTCCATGTGCTCGGGCGCGATGAAATTGCTCACCTCGCAGGCGTCTTGCAAGTCTTTAGTATGGATGAGCGCGCCGCGGTCGCGCAGGCTCACTTCAATCACGGCGCGGCGTGGCTGCGCGGGCAGCAGGCGGGCAATTGCGCTGGCCACCGCATCCAGATACGCCGCGTCCGGGCACAGCAAAATGCTCTGCGCAAGTTCATCGTGCTCGGCCTGGCTAAACAAGTCCATCGCCACCCAGTCAGGATTGGTGGTGCCATCGGCAATCACCAAAATTTCTGATGGCCCGGCAATCATGTCGATGCCCACAGTGCCAAACACAATCCGCTTGGCGGCGGCCACATAGGCATTGCCGGGGCCGACGATTTTGTCTACTGCTGCAATCGTTGCCGTGCCATATGCCAGCGCTGCCACAGCCTGCGCGCCGCCAATAGAGAACAGGCGATCCACGCCCGCGACCGCAGCCGCAGCGAGCACGATGTCGCGCTGCACACCGTCTGGCGTTGGCGAAACCATGATCAGCTCGCGCACGCCCGCCACCTTGGCGGGAATCGCATTCATCAACAGCGAACTGGGGTACGCAGCCAAACCGCCGGGCACATACAGCCCCGCGCGATCCAGCGGCGTGACGCGCTGGCCCAGCACAGTGCCATCCGCTTCGGTGTACATCCAATCGCCTGCCTTTTGCCGCTCATGAAAGATGCGGATGCGATGCGCGGCCGCTTCGAGCGCGGCGCGCTCGTGAGGTTTGATGGCAGCCAGCGCAGCTTGCATGCGCTCTTGCGAAACTTCCAGCTCCGCGGCGTGCTTGATCGACACGCGGTCAAACTTGCCCGTGTACTCAATCAGCGCCGCGTCACCGCGTTTTTTAACGTCGGCCACAATGGTTGTGACTGCGCTTTCAATCGCCGCATTGGCTTCTGCTTCGTAGGCGGTGAGCGCTTTGAGCTGCGCGGCAAAGTCAGGTTGCGATGTGGATAGTCGCTTCATGGTTTTACTGCGGCCTGCATCGCCGCGATCAGCGGTTGCAGCAGAGCGAACTTGGTTTTAAACGCAGCTTGGTTCACCACCAGCCGCGCGGAAATGTCGGTGATGCGCTCAACTTCCACCAGGTTGTTGGCCTTGAGCGTGGAACCCGTGGAAACAAGATCCACGATCGCATCCGCCAGTCCGGTGAGTGGCGCAAGCTCCATGCTGCCGTAGAGTTTGATCACATCCACGTGCACGCCTTTTTTGGCAAAGTGCTCGCGCGCGGTCTCTACATATTTGGTGGCCACGCGCAGCCGCGCGCCTTGGCGCACCGCACTCTCATAATCAAAGCCCTTGGGCACGGCTACGCTCATGCGGCATTTGGCGATGTTCAAGTCCACCGGCTGATACAACCCGTCGCCGTCGTATTCCAGCAGCGTGTCTTTGCCGGCAATGCCGCAGTCTGCCGCGCCAAAGCGCACGTAGGTGGGCACATCAGAGGCGCGCACGAGGACGATACGCACGTCCTCGCGCGAGGTCTGCAGAATCAGCTTGCGCGTCTTTTCAGGGTCTTCGGCCAGCGTAATGCCTGCCGCGGCGAGCAGCGGCAGGGTTTCATCGAGAATGCGGCCTTTGGAGAGTGCAAATGTGATCATAGGCAAAGCATACACGCAATATCCATGCGGTTTTTCAGGCAAAAATGGCTCAAAATGCCCATGGATATTGCGTAGAGCATCTTAAGAAATCCGCTTTATCGTTGCCCCAACTGCGGCGAGCTTCTGTTCCATGCGGTCATAGCCACGGTCCAGGTGATAGATGCGGTCCACCAGCGTTTGGCCTTGCGCCACCAGCCCCGCAATCACCAGGCAGGCCGAGGCGCGCAGATCGGTGGCCATCACCGGCGCGCCCACCAGCTTGTCCACACCTTTCACCACTGCGGTCTTGCCATCAATCATGATGTCTGCGCCCAGCCGCACGAGTTCTTGCACGTGCATGAAACGGTTTTCAAAGATGTGCTCAGACACGGCGGCGGTGCCATCGGCCACGCAGTTCACCGCCATCACCTGCGCCTGCATATCGGTGGCAAAGCCGGGATACTCCACCGTGCGCAGATTCACTGACTTGGGCCGCGCATTCATGCGGGCGCGGATGGTATTTGTGCCTACCTCAAGCTGCAATCCGGCTTCGCGTAGTTTGTCCAGGGTCGCGCCCATGGTGTCTGGCGCGCAGTGCGTGAGTGTTATATCGCCACCCGCAGCAGCCACAGCGCACAAAAACGTGCCCGCCTCAATCCGGTCTGGCATGACGGTATGCGTAGCGCCATGCAGTTTGTCCACGCCGTCAATCACCAGATGGTCTGTGCCGATGCCGCTGATCTTCGCACCCATTTTCACCAGCAGGTTGGCAAGGTCAGTCACTTCCGGCTCGCGCGCGGCGTTTTCAATCACGGTCTGACCTTGCGCGAGCACAGCGGCCATTAAAATATTCTCTGTGCCGGTGACGGTAATCATGTCGGTGCGGATCGCCGCGCCCTTCAAGCGCTTGGCCTGCGCGTAGATGTAGCCGCCTTCAACCTTGACCTCAGCACCCAGTGCCTGCATGGCCTTGATGTGCTGATCCACCGGCCGCTGACCAATCGCGCAGCCGCCGGGCAGGCTCACCTTGGCCACGCCAAAGCGCGCGAGCAGCGGGCCAAGCGCGAGCACGCTGGCGCGCATGGTCTTCACCAGTTCATACGGCGCCTCGGTTTTGTTGACGCCGCCGGCATCGATGGTCAGCTCGCCGCTGTCAGTCGCAGAAATCACCGCGCCGGTGCCGGCAATGATTTTGCTCATGGTGCGAATATCTGCCAGCCGCGGCACATTGGAAAGCACGACCGGTTCCGCCGTGAGCAAACCGGCAGCGAGGATTG
>JBJOQV010000353.1:0-2591 GCA_046049785.1 Pseudomonadota bacterium | reverse complement strand
GCGCTGCGGCACGCCCCACAGCGCATCGACTTCGGGCAGCAGCTTGGGTAAAGCACCGCATTCGCGCAGCACATCAAACATGCGAGAAGGCTTTTGCGCCATCAAGCCGCGTGCAAGTTCTTGCCAGACGCGCTCGGGCACGAGCGCATCCACTTCGCCGGCCGCGACCATTTCGCTGGCCAGCGCCATGGTTTCGTCAGCCACTTCAAAATCAGTAAAGCGTGCCATGAAGCGTGCCAGCCGCAGGATCCGCACCGGATCTTCAACAAACGCCGGGCCGACATGACGAAACACTCTGGCGCGCACATCCGCCTGGCCATTGAAGGGATCAATCAGTGTGCCGTCTTGCGCTTTGGCGATGGCGTTGACAGTAAAGTCGCGCCGCGCCAGGTCTTGCTCAAGCGTAACGTTTTGGTCGGTGTGAAACACAAAACCGTGATAACCCGCCGCGGTCTTGCGCTCGGTGCGCGCCAGTGCATATTCTTCTTTGGTCTTGGGATGTAAAAAGACCGGGAAGTCTTTGCCTACCGGCAGATAGCCCGCATCAATCAACTGCTGCGGGCTTGCGCCAACCACGACCCAATCACGGTCTTGCACCGGCAGGCCGAGCAGTTCATCGCGGACGCAGCCGCCAACGGCGTAGATGTTCATCCGCGCATTATCGCGCGGCAAGACCTCTAACGCTGCTTGCGATACGGTTCTTCAAAATCCAGATAAATCTTCTCGGCCAGCGCGTCCGCAATCCACGCCGCCACACCGGGCAGAGCCACCACGCGGTCCATGTACTGCGCAATCTGCGCAGGCACGGGTACGCCGTAGGTGCGCAGGCGCATCACCACGGGTGCGAAGTACGCGTCAGCAACGCTGAACTGGCCAAACAATAGTGGGCCGCCGCTCGCGTTCAGCAGTGCGCTCCACATCGAGACGATGCGGTCCACATCGGCCTGCACCTCGGGCTTCTCAGCCAGGATCTTCTTGCCGATTTCGGGCAACGATGCCTCGATATTCATGGGGAAGTTGCCGCGCAGCGCGCCAAAGCCGGAATGCATCTCGGCGCAGACGCTGCGGGCGCGGGCACGCAGTTTCTTGTCGGCTGGCCACAACTGCTTCTCTGGGAAGGTCTCGGCCACGTACTCGGCAATCGCAAGTGTGTCCCACACCGTCAGGTCGCCGTCGATCAGTACCGGCACACGGCCCGCGGGCGAGATTTGCAGGATGGCCTGCTTGAAACGGTGCTCGTGCGAGAAACCGTCAAACAAAATCTTCTCTTCGGTAAAGGCGATGCCAGCCTGTTTGAGCAGCACCCACGGGCGCATTGACCAGGAAGAATAGTTTTTGTTGCCAATGACGAGCTTGGGCATGTTTCGCCTCCAAATGAGCTGAGCAGGTTAGCAGCGCGGCGCACGATGATGCATGCAACATACGCAGCGAACCAATGCATTGTGCGCGATGAAAACCACTTTTGGCTTGAATAAAATCGCCATCTACGCAATATCCATGCGCCTTTTCGAGCAAAAATAGCTCAAAACCCTCATGGATATTGCGTAAAGGCTATTGGAAATGCATGGCGTGCAAGCAGCTATGCGCGCCGCGCGGCTTCGATGGCGGCGATGCTTTTTCTACGGTCTTCATTGGGTTTCTAATGACCTACTTCTGTTACGGCGCCGCTTTGACTGCGGCCTCGATTTCTGCGATGTTGATCTTCTTTTGTTTCATCATGGCCGCCATCGCGGCGGCAGACACCTTCTTATCGGCACTCGTCGTTAACTCGGTCAGCCGCTTCGGATAAACCTGCCACGACACGCCATAGCGATCCTTCAGCCATCCGCAGACGCTTTCATCGCCACCATGTGTGGTCAGCGCCGCCCATAACCTATCCGTCTCAGCCTGAGTGTCAGTCGCGACCGAAATAGACACCGCCTCTGTCAGCGTGAACATCGGCCCGGCATCGAGTATCTGGTACGGGACACCGCCGAGTGTGAAGTCGATGACCGAGAAAGTGCCATAGCCGTTGTCGCCAGAAAAGCTCTTCTCAATCCGGCTTCCGGGGATCAGCGAGCAGTAAAACTCTGCAGCCTCACCGCCTCGCCCATCACGGAACCAAAGGCAGGTGCAGATAGAACTTGTCATGATGATTTTCCTTTCGTAAATAAAGTGCGGTGTTGAGAAGATCAGCCCTTGAAATCACCATCGACACCGACCATCCAGTTCACGCCGAATTTGTCGTCGCACATGCCAAAGCAAGGGGACCAAAATGTTTTGGAGAGTGGCATGACGACATTGCCGCCCGCAGACAGCGCATCGAACATGCGCTTGGCCTGTGCTTCATTGTCCGCCGTGATGGACAGTGTCACGCCGGAGTAGCCCATCGGCTCAGTGCTCATGCCGTCAGACGCCATGACGAGCGTTTCGCCCACCATCATGCCGCTGTGCATGATCTTCTCGTCCCAGTTCGGTGGCAGCGGCATGCCCGGTGGTTCAGGGCTTTCCTTGAAGCGCATCACCATCACGCTTTGAGCGTTGACCGCCGTTTTGTAAAACGCCAAGGCCTCTTCGCAGCGGCCGTTGAACATCAAGTAGGGTTCGACTCT
>JBJOQV010000352.1:0-3868 GCA_046049785.1 Pseudomonadota bacterium | reverse complement strand
AAGGCTGGAATACGTTGAACTGATGGCGGCTGACAGTCCCGTAGGGCGAAGTGGACTCTGCAAACCGCAGCTCCGGGAAGAATTCAGCGCGCGCCGTGCGCGCTGCATTAAAGGCTTCACTCACCACGTTATAGCCCTGATAGCTTTCCGCCTGCTGATCCTGCACCAGATGGTCCCACCGGGTAAAGATCACGCGGCCGGTGCTGTCGATTGTGGGCGTGAATGCACCGCTTGGTGTGACGTTCAGGCGGGTCAATTGTGCGCTGGCGGGGTCAAGCCGGTAAAAGCCGGTCAGCGTGACCATGCTCTCGTACTCATCCAGCATCGGGTAAAGATGTCCGGCGCGTGGCGTATCGCTGGTGAACAGAATTTTGTCGTCGGTCGCGTAAATCGGGCTGACGTTGTTGTAGTTTGGTTGCCCCGGCACTTTGCAAATCCGCGCCGTCTGCCCCTGCGCCAACCCGGAAACCTCGTAGAGCTGCCAAGTGCCGTTATTGCCAAACACCATCGAAAACACGGCTTTGTCGCCGTTCCAGTGCGCGGTCGGCTCCCGCACCGCGACATTGCTGATGCCAGCCTCGGTGGTCAGGTTGCGAACTGCACCGTCGGGGTAGCGGATCATCAGATCGCCACCGCGCAGCGTGCCGCGGCTGCCATCAGTGTTAGGCAGTGACGGCAGGTGATTTGAAAACGGCGACATCCGGCTTTGCGTGGCATCGCCTTGTGGCGGATGGGTCACGAAGATAATGGGATTACGGACTTCAGCCGATGGCGCTGGCAGCGTCGCGTTAACGGGTGTGGTGGGCCGGCCGTCGCACAGTGCAACCGGCGAGGGCGGCGGTGATGGGCTTGGCGATACGCTTGGCGCCGGACTGGGTGAAGGGCTTGTACTTGGCGACGGAGCCGGCGATCCGCCTACCGGCGGTGCGGCGCTGGCCTGATCTGTACCGCCACCGCCGCTACAGGCGGCAATGGCCATCGCAATACCAACCGCTGTACTCAGGCGCATAAGTAGCGCAGCGCTCGGCCGCGAGTGCGTTGAAGGAATCTGTGGGGGTGCATTCACGACAGTATGGACGGACTTAATTGGATTCATGACTCGTTCTACGCTTTCTGACCTGCCGGTACCCAATTCTTGGGGGCCGAAATTTTCTTTTATCGACCGCAACAGGTGCAGTCATATGAGGAGAGTCCGTTAACGACTCGATTGTCGAACGGATTTTGGCGTTACACCTAAATGGGTTACATCAACTAAGCAACAAACACGCTAATCCGTGTTTTGGGGCCTGGAGCATACTTAGATTAGGTGATAGGCGGAAGTTCCCAGTGTCTTTTTCTGTTCAAGAGATGCTTTTCATGCTGCTTCTGCAGCGGTTAAGCAATTCGGTGATCAGCTGAACCAAGCCGCGCCGCGCAGATCTCTGGGGTGTTGCTTACGTTTCATCGCTTCGCGCGTTTGAAATTTGCCTACCCATGCATAAAGCGGGCGCGCTCACCGGATTTGCGCCTGCACTTAAACTGCGGACTTTCAAAGCAAGCGCGCGGCGGTCGCACCCGCGCTAGGCTGCTCGCATTTGATCAACGGCTGTTATGCGGCGTCAGAAAGCAGAACTTTATCTCTTATGAGTGGGCAAAAAACTCCCGGCAACGTCGTGTCAATGGGCGCAAGTCATCGCGCCCATGCGGCTGAGACGCGCAAAGGTATCGAGGTGTCGGTGATTGTGCCGACCTTCAATGAGGTCAGGAACGTTGGCGCGATGGTGGAAAAACTCGACCACGCCATCGGCAACATGCGCTGGGAAGTGATTTTCGTGGATGACGACAGTCCCGACGGCACCGCCCAAGAGGTACGCCGCATCGCGCAGGAACGTGCCAACGTGCGCTGCGTGCATCGCATCGGCCGCCGCGGCCTTTCACGCGCCGTGGTCGAAGGTATTCAGGCAAGCTGCGCGCCCATCGCGGTGGTGATGGATGGTGACCTGCAACACGATGAAACGATTCTCTTGCAGATGATCTCTGCAATCAAGGACGAGCACTTCGACTTGGTGGTGGGCAGCCGTTATGTGGAAGGCGGCGGCGTGGGGCAGTGGGACGCCGGCCGCGCCCGGATGAGCCGCCTTGCAACCGCTTTTGCCGGCCTGATCTTGCGCCAGCCTTTGTCTGACCCGATGAGCGGCTTTTTTGCGATCTCCAGGGCCGCATTTTTGGATCGCGTGCGCGACCTGTCCGGTGAAGGGTTCAAGATACTGCTTGATTTAATGGCCTCGGGAGCCAAGCCGCTCAAAGTCAAAGAGCTGCCCTACGTGTTTCGTGAACGGCAGGAGGGCGAAAGCAAGCTGGATGCGATGGTGCTGTTTGAGTATCTGACGCTTATTCTCGAAAAGAAATCTGGCGGCGTGATTCCGCCCAAGCTTGTGATGTTTGGGTTGGTGGGGCTGAGCGGCATGCTGGTGCATTTCGTGGTGCTGAGCTTGTCGCTCAAGGTGTTTGGCGCCTCGTTTGCATATAGTCAGACAGTGGCAACTGTAGTGGCAATGACTGGCAACTTCTTTGTGAACAATATCTTCACCTACCGCGACAAACGTCTGCGGGGCTGGAGTCTGCTCACCGGGCTTGTGAGCTTTTTGGCGATCTGTTCATTCGGTGCTATCGCTAATGTGGGTGTAGCCAACGTGGTGTTTGAGCGGCAGTACACCTGGTGGTTGGCGGCACTGGCGGGCATCTCGGTAGGAACGATCTGGAACTACGCCGTGACCGCGGCGCTGACCTGGGGAAACCGGCGCGCGAAGGCGCCGGTGAACAGCGTGACGCACAGCTGAGGTGGCGTGCAGCGAGCGCATCAGTCGCAGCGCGGCTCGTTGGCCGGCTCTTGTGCGCGGGATGGCTCGCACCATCGCTAGAGCTTCATTTGGCAAGCGGAATTCTTTGCATCACGCAACCAGCGGGTCATCCCATGTATACGTAGCGGCTTGTTGCCGCTTTCCGCACACGGTTGCATCAAACTTGCGCTGCATACTCCGATTAGGGGAATAACAAATGTCTCTGTGTCATCGATAATAGTTGCCGAGGGATTGAACTGGCGCAACACATGATTACGCATCATCTGCTTAGCTTCCGACACATCTTATATTGCTCAAAGAAACGCGGCGACCCAGCGCATGAGTGCCCCCAAAGCTGATGTGGAAGTGAACTTGTCCTCGACAAAGCCGCCGGCCCTGGAAGTGGCGGGTGAGGGGCCGCAGCGCTCGCCTGCTAGTGCGCTGTTTGCCAAGTTGCGCCGCATGTGGGCGCTGGTGCAGGAAATCAGGCATTTGCCGGTAGTCGAGATTGACCTGATGCTTGCGAAGACCGAAGGCAACGACCCGTTTTTCGCCCGTGTCGTGCGCGACTATTACAACTACGCGCGGCGCCGTCACCCCAAGTACCTGGTGATCCGGCGGCGCAGTCACGGTGTTGCCATATGCAAGCTGCCGGCGGATTTTGATGCGTATTACATGTCGCTGGAAAGCTCTGCGCGGCGCAATCACAAAAAGGCAGTGCGCGAAGGCTGCACATTCCGGCGGATCCAATTCAACGACCACGTTGAAGACATCCGCAAGATCTGGCAGTCGGCCGACACGCGGCAGGGGCACATGCCAGAGCACATGCTGCGCGGTGAGGTAGGGCGCGTGAACGACCCGCCGTCGAAAACACATTTTCACGACTATCCCTATTACGGCGTTTTTTTTGAGGGGCAGCTGATCGGATATGCCGGCTGCATGATTGCCGGCAACTATTGCGGCGTGGAGCAGGTCTACGGCCATGCCGATCATTTCACGCGCGGCGCCGTGCCACAGCTGTTCATCGGTATTGCGCAGGACTTGTATCA
>JBJOQV010000351.1:0-3791 GCA_046049785.1 Pseudomonadota bacterium | reverse complement strand
GTTTATCGCGCTGGTGGAAGATGGCATTAGCTCGCAGGTGACTGCCGGTGAAAACAAAGGCGCCACACTCAGGCACGACCACGTCGTGCGCGAAGTGGTCGGCCCGTTGCCGCTGGGTGTGAAGCGTTTGAATCACGCGCATTCCATCGGCATTCCGCGCGATGCAGACCCGGTCAAACTGCGGGTGGTCGCGTGGGCGCAAGATACGCAGGGCCGTGTTTTGAATGCGGTGGCCGCGACTTGTCAGAAAAACTCATAATCAAAAGCAGGTCACGGAATATCCATGCGCTTTTCAGAGCAAAAATGCCTGAAGAAGCTCATGGATACTGCGTAAAGCGCTTTTAATTATTCACCCGAAGCGTTCAAACCCGCCAGCTGCAGCGTTTTCTTAGGATTGATCAGATTCACACGGCCGTTCTTCTCCGCGCCTTTCATAATCAGGTCCTTTACCTGCGCCACCGTCAGCTCAGGTTTCAGCGCAAACAACTTGGCTGCCAGATTGGTCACTTGCGGCGCAGACATCGACGCGCCGGAGAACTTCATGCGCTCACCGCCGGGGATGCTGCTTTCCACCTGAAAGCCGTTGGCATGCAGCACAACGGTTTTGCCGAAGGTGGAGAAGCTGGTTTCTGTGCCGGCTTGGTCCACCGCGCCAACGGTCACCAGATTCGATAGCGAAAAGCCGCCAGGGATGTACTCCTGAAAGTCGGCGCTGTTGTCTTCGTTGCCGCTGCCGGCCACAAACAAAATCTCAGGCGCGGATTCAAACGCGGCTTTGAGCGCATCGCGCTCAATCAAAAACAACTTGCGCGCCATTTGCTTGCGCTCTTCACCGTCTTTGCCAATGCCGTGATATGCCAGCGCGCCTTCGTAAGCGCCTGCGCCGTAGCGCCAGCTCATGTTGACCACGCGCACTTTGTTGGCCTTGAACGAATCAATGATTTTTTGATAGTTGGCCGCCGCCGCGCGCGACAGCTCTTCGCTAGGTTTGGTGGGCACGTTGCTATTGCTCCAGTGATTGGAGGCTGAAAACACTTGCGCGAACGGATTGCCCGCCACCGCAATGCCGGCCACATGCGTGCCGTGGGTGTAGAGGCTGGCGGCGCTCATGTCTTCTTGAAACTGCTTGAGGTCTTCGGGCTTGAGCGTGGCGATGCGCTGCTTGAGTTTGCGCGTGGCGTCGGTGTCCAGGCCAGCCTGCAGATCCCACGCGCCTTGCACGAATTGCTTGGTCACCGGCCAGCGCGCTTTGCCATCTTTCAGGTCGCGCAGCAGCTCGGGCACTTGCACGCCTTTTTCAAAATCAAAGGCGATTCCTTTGACCGGCGCGTTCTTGAACAGCGCCATGTCCACGCCCGAATCCCATACGCCCACGACCACCGGTTTGGCCTTGGCATTGACGGGCAACTCGAACAGGCGGGGCGTCCAAATGTCTGGTTTGGCCACTTTGCTGGAATTGGCATCGATCACTTGGGTGAGTGCAGCGACCACCGCGTCTTTGTACGGGTTGGTCACGTCCATCTGCACGCGCGCGCCCACGATGCCAGACACAAGGCCAGCCGGCACCACCATGTTGCTGTTCTTGGCCACAGGGTCGGCGTTTTCACGCAGGCTGGGCACAATCAGCGCGGAGTTGGCCAGCTCAAACTGGCCCTTGGCCGCTTTCACGTTGTCTTGCACATCGGCCCAGTTCATGGCGCTGTAGCGTTTGATGAGCGCTTCGCTAATCTGCTTGTTTTGGGCGGCGGCATCACCGCCCGCGGCTTTTGCCTGCGCGATGATTTCGCTAACCGCGCCGGTGGTGGCGCGGCTGCCGGGTTTGTCTTGCAGCTCGCGCACCTGCGCCATAAATTTGGGCACCTCTGCCCACTGGCCGCGCAGCATCGCGAGCGTCGCGCGGGCGCTGAGCATGCCGCGCAGCACAGCCTTGTCTTCAATATCGAACGCGGCCAGATCGCCGGCGATGTCTTTGTCGAGTTGCTCGGCCAGCGGCATCAAATCCGCCAGCGGCCCGGCAACCAGCTCGCTGGGCAACTTGGGCAGGGTATACGTGCGGCGCGGCAACTGGTCCGCGCTGGCGATTTTCTGCTTAGCGGCGGCCTGCGCGGGTGCGGTTTGCGCGTGCAAGGCACCGGCAAACCCTAGACCGACCGAAGAAACGACGAGCGCGGCCATGACGGCCGCCGGGATCACTGCCAATTTCATGCGAATCTCCTTACAAGGTAGAGTGTGGTTTGCCGTGCAAACTGCGCAACTGTAGGGAAGGTTTCCCAAGAGGACGAGACCCCTGCGACGAACTGCAGAAAATCTGTGATGAGCTGCGGTAGCCTAACGGCAAAGCAACTGCAATCCAAACAAGGTGAAATCATGGCCAAAGCCAACCAAGACGAGCTGCTCAAACGCTACCTCATCAAAGGCAAATTCAGCTTGAACGGGTTCGATCCCGAGGCACGGCCTTTTTCCAAAGGCGATGAAGCGGCGCAGCGCGCCAAGCTGGACAAACTCGCCAGCGAGCTGGATGAGCTGCAAGACCTGCTACATGCCAACGGCAGCCGCAAGGTGCTGCTGGTGCTGCAAGGCATGGACACCAGCGGCAAAGACGGCACCGTGCGTTGGGTGTTTGGCCGCACATCGCCGCTGGGTGTGCGCGTAGCCAGCTTCAAGGCGCCGACTGAGGAAGAAATAGCGCGCGATTTTCTCTGGCGCTGCCACGCCGTGGTGCCGCGCGCCGGCGAGCTGATGGTGTGGAACCGCAGTCATTATGAAGACGTACTCGTGCCGGTCGTGAACAAATGGATCGACAAGCAGCAGACCGCTCTGCGCTACAAGCACATCAACGCCTTTGAAGCGCTGCTTGCGCAGACCGGCACCACCGTGCTCAAGTGCATGCTGCATATCAGTTCAGATGAGCAGAAAAAGCGTCTGCAGGCACGTATCGATGATCCGGCCAAGCACTGGAAGTTCAGCTTGGGCGATCTTGAAGTGCGCAAACAATGGCCGCAGTACATGCGCGCCTACGAAAAAGCGCTTGCCTCAACCTCTACCAAAACCGCGCCCTGGTATGTGATTCCGGCCAACGACAAGCTGCATCGCAATCTCATGATCGCGGAACTGCTGGTGGCCACACTCAAAGACTTAAAGCTCAAACCGCCCAAGCCTAACCCGCAGTTTGCGGGGCTGATGGTTACGTAGCTCAGGGCTTCAACCGCACTCTTTCATAAGGCTTCTACGCAATATCCATAAGGGTTTTGGGGCAGAAATGCTTGAAGATGCCCATGGATATTGCGCCTTTGCATTTGAAAATATGCGCATAGGCGCCGCTAACCAGATTCCTTCAGCTTCTTGATGCCTAGCGCATCAAGCACGAGCTTTTCATACACCGGTTCGGTGGAACCCTTCTTCATCTTGCGCAGGAAATACTTTTCAAAGCCGATCTTGGCCAAGCGAACCCATTTGCCTTCTTTGCTCCAGTTCAGGTTGCGTGGGGGAATCTGCGGCAGCGCGACAAAAGCAACCCCGGTGTCGCCAAAGTCGGCTAAACAGATGGCGTTCCAAGTCGCTTTGGCGGCGGGTTCTTTGCCATCGATGGCGCCGCGAATATTAGCGACTGTCGCGGTCACCATTGATTCGATCATGTACCCCGTTTTGGGCGCGCCGGTGGGCACCGGTGTTTGCTCTACCGGCGGAATAGCCACACACACGCCAACGGCGAAGATGTTGGGAAACTTCGGGTTGCGTTGATACGGATCGATGAGAATGAAGCCGCGCGGGTTGGTCAGCCCTTCGATGCC
>JBJOQV010000350.1:0-4360 GCA_046049785.1 Pseudomonadota bacterium | reverse complement strand
AATCTTCTCGCCAAACAGCCCCTGTGGCCGCACCAGCAAAAAGATCAGCGCCAGCACATACGCAAACCAAATCTCAATACCGCCGCCCAGCACCGGGCCTAGATACACCTCGGACACTTTTTCGCCCACCCCAATGATCAGCCCGCCGATGATCGCGCCGGGCACTGAAGTGAGGCCGCCCAGAATCACCACCGGCAACGCTTTCAGCGCCACCAGCGACAGAGAAAACTGCACACCCAGTTTGCTGCCCCAGATCATGCCGGCGACCAGCGCCACCACGCCGGCGACAGACCACACAATCACCCAGATGCGATTGAGCGGAATGCCAATCGATTGCGCGGCCTGATGATCGTCCGCCACCGCGCGCAGCGCGCGGCCCGTGGCCGTTTTTTGAAAGAACAGCGCCAATACCGCCACCAGTGCCGCCGCAATAAATGCGGCGTACAAATCTTCTTTGTTGATTAGCAGGCCGCCCTGGAAGGTGTCCTGCAAAATCATCACCGGCTCTTTGGGCATGCCGATATCGATCTTGTAGATTTCCGAGCCAAACAGCGTCTGGCCAAACCCATCCAGGAAGTAAGTCACGCCAAGCGTGGCCATCAGGAGGGTCACGCCTTCTTGGTTCACAAGTTTGCGCAGTACAAGCTTTTCAATCAGCCAAGCCACAACCACCATGATGGCCGCGGCAATCACAAAGGCAATCGCATTGGCGGCAAACTTGTTTTGCAGCCCGGTCAATTCAGGAATCCACTCCGCAAACCGCGCCATCGCTAGCGCCGCAAACAGCACCATCGCGCCTTGCGCAAAGTTGAATACGCCCGAGGCCTTGAAAATCAATACAAAGCCCAGCGCGATCAGCGAATAGAGCATGCCCGCCATCAGGCCGCCGATCACTGTTTCTAAAAAGAAGCCCATGGTTATCCGATGACAAAATGACCGCGCGCTCCGCGCGGCGATGACAAAATGATAAACAGCGCGCTCATGTCATGATGCGAAGCATCGCCATCGACGCCGCATCGCGGCAAGGTCATGTGAGCGGAGCGAACAGTCATACGATTCAATGCGACGTCCCCAAATAAGCCGAAATCACTTCTTCGTTATTGCGCACTTCGTCCGGCGTGCCATCGCCAATCTTTTTGCCGTAGTCCAGCACCACCACGCGGTCTGAAATGTCCATCACCACGCCCATGTCGTGTTCGATCAGCACGATGGTGGTGCCAAACTCATCATTCACATCCAGAATAAAGCGGCACATGTCCTGCTTTTCTTCAGTGTTCATGCCGGCCATGGGTTCATCCAGCAGCAGAATGCGCGGTTCCATGGCGAGCGCACGGCCCAGGTCCACACGCTTTTGCAGGCCGTAGGGCAGGCGGCCCACCGGTGTTTTGCGATAAGCCTGAATCTCAAGAAAATCGATGATGCGCTCAACAAATTCCCGGTGCTCAACCTCTTCACGCTGCGCCGGCCCAAAGCCCAGCGCCTGCATCAGAATGTTGCTGCGCATCTTGAGTGTGCGGCCAGTCATGATATTGTCCAGCACGCTCATACCTTTGAACAGCGCCAGGCTTTGAAACGTGCGCGCCACACCCAGCTCCGCCACTTGGCGGCGGTTCATGTGCTTAAAGGTTTTGCCTTCAAAGGTAATGCTGCCCTGCTGCGGGGTTTACACGCCGTTGATGCATTTGAGCATGGAGCTTTTGCCGGCACCGTTGGGGCCGATGATGGCACGCACCTCGTGCTCGCGCACATCAAAGGAAATATCGGTCAGTGCCTTCACGCCGCCAAAGGCGAGCGAGATATTGTCGACCTTGAGGATCACATTGCCAATCGCGCGCTGCTTCATGCGGCCACCTTGCCGACCGCGGGTAGACGTTTAACTTCGCGGATCGGAAGCGTCGCAGAAATCTTGCCAACACGGCCGTCCTCAAACTTCACCGGCGTTTCGATGAACTGCTCAGCCTTGCCGCTATACAGCGCATCCACCAGCGTGCCGTATTTCTCGGCAATAAAGCCGCGCCGCACCTTGCGCGTGCGCGTGAGCTCATCGTCGTCCGGGTCAAGCTCTTTGTGCAGCACCACAAAGCGCGCAATCTGCGTATCGGCCAGCCCGGCTTCACTCGCCAGATCGGCATTGACCTTTTCAACGCAGCCGGTGATCAAGTCCAGCACCTGCTTTTTGCTGGCTAGATCTACATAGCCCGCATAGGGGATGCCCTGGCGCTCGGCCCAGTTGCCCACCGCTTCAAAATCAATGTTGATGAAGGCGCAGACCATGTCTTTGCCGTGGCCGAAGCACACCGCTTCTTTGATTTGCGGGAAGAACTTGAGCTTGTTTTCGATGTAGTTGGGCGCGAACATCGCGCCGCTGGCCATCTTGCCTACATCTTTGGCGCGATCGATGATTTTCAGATGCCCGTCCGCATCAATCACGCCGGCATCGCCGGTGTGAAAGTAGCCTTGAGGATCAATCGCCTCGGCAGTCGCATCCGGCCGTTTATAGTATTCCTTCAGCACGCCCACGCCGCGCACCAGCACCTCGCCGCTGTCGGCCAGCTTCAACTCCACGCCCGGCGCGGCCATGCCCACGCTATCAAACTTTACGCCGCGGTCGGGTTGCAGGCACACATACGCGCAGGTCTCAGTCTGACCATACAGCTGCTTGAGGTTCACGCCAATGCTGCGGTAAAAGCGGAACAAGTCCGGCCCAATGGCCGCGCCGGCGGTGTAGGCCACGCGCACGCGCGATAAGCCCAGCACATTGCGCAGTGGCCCATACACCAGCAGATTGCCCAGCGCATATTTGATGCGGTCAATAAATCCCACCGGCTTGCCGTCCAGAATGTCAGAGCCCACGCGGCGGGCCAGTTGCATGGCGCTCCCATACAGCCAGCGCTTGGGCGCGGCGGCATCTTCCATGCGGATGCTCACGCTGGTGAGCATGTTTTCAAACACGCGCGGCGGCGCAAAGTAGTAGCTTGGCCCCACTTCGCGCAGATCGCCCATCACCGTGGCCTGTGATTCGGGGCAATTGACGGTAAAGCCCGCTACCAGCCACTGCGCGAGCGAGAAAAGATGGTCGCCCACCCACGCCATTGGCAAATAACTGAGAACATTGTCGGTGGGAACAAGCTTGTCAAACTGCACGCCGCCGCGCGCGGAGCCGATAAAGCTTGCATGCGTCTGGCATACGCCCTTGGGTTTGCCGGTGGTGCCGGAGGTATACAAAATCACCGAGACATCTTCGGCCTTGCCGGCAGCCACGCTCTGTTCAAAAAACTGTGGATGCGCCTTGTCGTAGGCCTGGCCAAGCGCAATTAACTGATCGTAGGAGATCACGCCCGGTTGCACGTAATTGCGCATGCCGCGCGGGTCTTCATAGATGATGTGGGTCAGCCGCGCCGGGCTGCCTGCGGGAAAGGCGGCGCGCGCCTCGATCATCTTATCGACCTGCTCCTGGTTTTCTACCAGCGCAAAATTAATTTCAGCGTCGTCCAGCACAAAGGCCATCTCGCTGGCAATCGCATCCTGATACATCGGCACCGGCACGCCGCGCAGCGCCTGCACCGCGACAAATGCCCAGTACAGGCGCGGCCGGTTGTCACCCACAATCGCCAGGTTGTTGCCGGGCGCAAAGCCCAGCGACGCCAGCCCGCAGGCCATCCAGCGCACTTGCTGCGCCACATCGGCCCACGACGCGGTTTGCCAAATGCCCAGCGCTTTTTCGCGCATGGCCGGCGCGCTCGGCCGCACGCGAGCATGTTCAAGCAACAAGCGAGGAAAGGTATCAACGGCGGTATCGGCGCCACTAGCAGCCACGTGCAGAGTCTCCCGGATTCTTGTTGCGGCGCGTCAAAAAATGCTTCGCCGCAGTGATCTCATTTTGATGCAGCTTAAGGCTGCTCGCTTACGATTTGCTGACACATTCATGTTGAATGCGCAGCAGCCTCGTCAAGCAAACCTCGCAAGTTACGGATGCTGCAGTGCGATACGCTGTCACTGAAGCGACAATCCAAGCGACAATCCGTTTTTCGCACCCTATCGTTATCCATGAGTTCCAATCCAAAAAAACTTGCCGACACGTTTGCACGCACTGCATGGTTTGGCTTGCTCGCCCCTGAAGACCAAGCGCTGGTGCTGGCCAAGAGCGAACTGCGCAGCTACACCGGCGCCACCGTCATCATGCGCAAGGGCGAAACCGTGGACGCATGGACCGGCGTGATCGAAGGCCTTGTCAAAATCACCGCCGTTTCCGCGCAAGGCAAGGCCGTGACCTTCACCGGTGTGCCGCCCGGCGGCTGGTTTGGCGAAGGCTCGCTGATCAAGAACGAACCGCGCAAATACGACATCGTCGCGCTGCGGG